>WHTT01000043.1 GCA_009377605.1 Luteitalea sp. | reverse complement strand
CTGGGCGCGGTGCTCATGCTGCTGGCGACACAGGTCACGAGCTTCGGCGCGGTCTATGTCGTTCTCCTCGCATTTTGCCTGTGCTATTTCCCCACCATCGCGCTCACCAATTCCATCACGATGCAGCAGGTGGCAAACCCTGCCCGCGATTTCCCACCGATTCGAACCTTGGGCACGCTCGGTTGGATCGCCATCAACCTCGTGGTCGGCTTCATGCGAATCGAAGCGCAGTCCACACCGTTCCTCCTGGCCGCCGCCGCGAGCGTCGTCATGGCCGTCTACAGCCTGGTCGCGCTGCCGCACACGCCGCCGCGCGCCAAAGGGCAAACGGCATCGGTCCGCCAGATCCTCGGCCTGGACGCCTTGGCCATGATGAAGCAGCGCTCGTTCGCGGTGTTCGTCATCGCCTCCATTCTGGCCTGCATCCCCTTGACGTTTTACTATTCGTTCACGAACCCCTATCTCAACGAGGTCGGCGTCGTGAACGCCGCCGGCAAGATGACCCTCGGACAGATGTCCGAGGTCCCCATGCTGCTGGCCATGCCCCTCGTGTTCCGTGCGATCTCTATCCGAGGCGTCCTGCTGCTCGTCGGCATGGCGGCCTGGAGTGCGCGCTACGTGCTCTTCGCGGCCGGAAACAACGGCGAGCTGGTGTGGATGCTCTACGGCGGCATTCTGCTGCACGGCATCTGCTACGACTTCTTCTTCATCGCGGGACAGCTCTATACGGATCAGGAAGCGCCGCAGCATCTGCGCAGCACGGCTCAGGGGTTCATCACATTCGTGACCTACGGCGTCGGCATGCTCGCCGGCTCGCTCGTGTCCGGCGGTATTCTGGATTACTTCTCCTCGACGGCAGCCGGTGTGGTCTCACGCGATTGGACGGCCTTCTGGCTCTTTGCGGCCACCATGTCGTTCGGCATCATGCTGATGGTGCTGTTCTTCTTTCAATCGTCGCGCAAAATCGGCGGCGCGCCGGCCTCATGACGGCGCCCGCCCGCCTCGCTGGCGGGCTGCCTTCGACTCCGCTCAGGCCAAGACAGCCCCGCCCTGCCTTCAACATGTGCGAGCGAGGGGCCCAACCTGTCCACCGAAGCACGAAGGTGGAAGGCCCCTCGCTACGTACGTTGAAGTGGTTCGGACGGTAGATCTCAGTACCCCAGCGCCAGGCCGTCCTTGCGTGGATCAGACGCTCCGAGCAGAGCGCCCGTCGATGGGTCGATCATGATGGCTTGGCCGCCGCCCATCAAAGCGCGGTGCGTCAAACCGTCGGTCGGCATGACACGCTCGTGGCCTCGCTCAACG
Organism: Luteitalea sp.; assembly: GCA_009377605.1. Taxonomy (NCBI): domain Bacteria; kingdom Pseudomonadati; phylum Acidobacteriota; class Vicinamibacteria; order Vicinamibacterales; family Vicinamibacteraceae; genus Luteitalea; species Luteitalea sp. Next base: position 52,120 of record WHTT01000043.1, on the reverse strand, counting down.
AGGCGCTTGATCACCGGCTCGGTCAGCTCCTCGTCCAGCATCACACCACGACCGCTGATGTATCTCACGCGCGGCGCTGAAATCGCCTGCTGCAGGTTCAAGCCGCGATCGATCACGTTCACGAGCACCTGGGCATGCCCCTGCGGCTGCACATCGCCCCCCATCACGCCGTACGACATGAGGAGCTTCCCGTCCTTGAATACCATGGCCGGAATGATGGTGTGAAACGGCCGCTTGCCCGGTTCGTATCGATTGGGATGGTCGGGCTCCAGTGAGAAGCCTGCGCCCCGATTCTGCAGCATGATGCCGGTGTCACCAGCGACGATGCCAGACCCGAATGCGAAGTAGATGCTGTTGATGAACGAGACAGCGTTGCGATCCTTGTCGACGACGGTGAAGTAGGTCGTGTCACTGCCGGTGCGAATATCGCCGTAGGCGGGCGCATCGATGGCCTTCTCGGGATCGATGAGCGCACGCCGGCGCGCAGCGTACTCCTTGGAGAGCAGCTCCTTCACCGGGACTTTCGCGAACGCCGGATCGGCAATGTACCGATTGCGGTCGGCAAACGCTATTTTCGTTGCTTCGATCAGCGTGTGGTAGTAGCGGTCGGGCTCGGCCCGCATCGATCGCAGGTCGATGCCTTCCAGGATATTGAGCAGGAGGAGCGCCGTCAGGCCCTGGCCGTTCGGCGGGATCTCGTACAGCGTGTAGCCGCGGTATGTTGTGGATATCGGATCGACCCATTCAGACTTCTGGGCCGCGAAGTCCTCCATCGAGAGGAAGCCCCGATTCTTCTGGCAGTACTCTACGATGGCTCGCGCGATTTCCCCGCGGTAGAACGCGTCACGGCCGCCTTGCGCCAGCGTGCGGAACGTTCGCGCCAGGTTCTTCTGGTAGAAGATCTCACCCGGCTTGGGCGCGCGGCCGTCGACGAGATAGGTTGCGGCTGCCGCCGCGTTTCGCGCGAGCTTCGGCACCTCCGGCTCCCAATCGGCCGCGATGGTTTCCATCACCGGGAAACCGTTCTCCGCGTAGTCGATTGCCGGCGCCATCAAGTCCGACAGCTCCATGGAGCCGTACCGCTCGAGCAAGGTGACCCAACCGTCGAAGGCGCCCGGTACGGTGATTGGCTCCATGCCCGTTTGGGGCATTGTGGTCATCTTCTGTGAAGCGAAGTGCTCCAGGCTCAACGCACGCGGCGCGCGTCCACTCGCGTTGAGCCCCTCGAGCTTCTTCGCCTTCGCCCAATAGACCAGCATGAAGGCGTCCCCGCCGATGCCGGTCATGCTCGGTTCCGTCACGTTGAGCACCGCCGCAATCGCGATGGCCGCATCCACGGCATTGCCGCCCCGCTTCAGGACGTCCAAGCCGACCTGCGACGCCAGCGGCTGACTCGTCGCGACCATGCCATGACTGGCGCGCACCACCGATCGCCCCGCGGTCACATCAGAGAACCAGCGGCCTTCTCCCGGAGCCGCCTGCGGAGCCGGCGCACGAGAGGCGACATCGGTGACGGTCAGGACGCCCATCGTCAGAAGGAGAAACCAGGAAGCTCGCGTTCGATTCCGCATGATGTCGGTGAGTGGAGCATATTGGACTGGGCCCGAAGCGTGCGATGAGCGTCCTTATTGGGACGATCCCCCCGTTTCGTTCCAATAGATTTTGACGTTCGCCGTGGCGCGTCCCGACGCCGCGATATCGGGCCGGCCATCGCCGTTGAGATCTGCGACCACCAGATCTTCGGCGGCCATACCATCTTCGTCCAACGTCACTTTCCCCTGGAGGGCGCCCTCGCGGTCGACCGAATAGATTGCCAGGCCCCGTTTAGGATCGTCTCGCGAACCGCGCCACCCCACAGCCAACTCATCGTCACCGTCGTCGTCGAAGTCGGCCCAGCCGAGGGCGTGCCCCTCGGTCAGCGCCGATTCGATCTCCGTGCGAGCCCACACGCGTCCGGGCTGCTGTTCCGTGTAGATCACGACCGAGGTGCCATGCCAGGGCTCTACTGTCGCCAACATGCGCCGGCCGCCCACACGCCCGGCCCTCACCTCGCCGGGCTGTCCCTCCCCAATCAACGTGCGCGACCACGTTCCATCAGCGTCCCGCTTGATGGCGTACAGGCCTTCGCGGCTGGCGGTGATCAGCTCGTCCTGCGGGTCGTCATCGAGGTTCATGGGGAGAACGTTGTGCATGATGTGGTTCTTGTCGTCGGCCACCTCCATCGGCCAAGGCTTGCCTCGGGGATTGGCCGGTGGCTTGAATACGAGAAGCCGCGCGCCCTCGCCCTCCCAGTCCGGCCCCTTGCTGTCGCGTCCATGCAAGGGAGCCACAATCAGCTCCCGCGTACCATCGCCATCGACATCGGCCCAGTTGATTCGATGCAGCCTCCGCTCCGCGGAGATAGGAAACACCTCCCAGGCAGGATTGGCTCCAGGCTCGCCTTGTCGCACCCACTGCAGCGTACCGGTATTCTCGCCCGTCCAGCCTGCGCCGAGCGCAACGTCGAGCCGCCCATCGCCATCGATGTCATGGGCGGCCAGGCAGACGTTGTCTTCGACCGTCGCGCCGGCGCCTACAATCACATGCTTTTCCCAGCTTGGCGCCTCGAACCAGACGAGATCCGTCTCGTTGATCGCCAAGACGTCGGTACGGTCATCACCGTTGACGTCACCGGTCGTGATTGCGTAGCCGACGCCAAAGCCACCGGCGATCTCTTGTGCGCGAAATTGCAGCGTCCCGTCGGTCGCTCCTTGCTGCCGACTCGCAGCCCCACCGGCGACCACACCGATGATCGCAGCACCGAACGCTCCGGCGAAAACGAGCCGCTGGACCCTTTCGCTCATCATCATGGCACCCTAGTATGGATTGAATTCCATCATCAGTCTAGACTGCGCCTTCTATTTGTCAAGATCATTTAGAAAGTCGGATCTCTCATCCGCCCGACCCTCGAGTCGGGCGGATGAGACCTGTTGCGTGATGCTCTCCCTACTTCAGCGTCGACAGGAACTCGAGTAGGTCTGCAATCTGTTGCAGCGAGAGATTGTCGAGCAGGCCCTCGGGCATCGAGGACACTTGACTTCGTTGGCGGGACGCCACATCCGACGGCGCCAGCCGGCGCTGCTGACCGGCACCGGTCTGAACGACGATCCGGTCCGGCGCTTCATCGACCACGAGTCCGAGCAGCTGATCGCCACTCTTCAACGTGAACATCGTCGTGATGTATTCGGGCCCAATGGCGTCATTCGGGTTCACGATGTGGTCCAGCATCGCCTGCTTGCCGTACTTCGCGCCAATCGCTGACAGGTCCGGCCCAAGCGCGTTCTTGCCACCGAGGCTGTGACATGCGGCGCAACCAGCATCTGCCTCGAACCATTTCCGGCCGTCGGCGACGACGCCGCGGTAGCTGAGGTCGAGCTGGAACGACGTCGGGATCTGCGTCGCCGCCGGCATCGGCAGGACCTTCGCTGCGCGCTCGCGGATGGCAAGGATCGCAGGCTCCACGTCATCACCGCGCCCCGTCTGTCTGAGCGCGACGGGCGATTGGCTGCTCTCCCGGCGCCCCCCGCGCTGCTCACCCGCATGATTCGTCACATTTCTCGCGAGCGTGCGAAGCTCAGGCGGAAGCGTTCCCTCTTCCGCCATATCGAGGATGGCCGTCAGACCCGCGGCGGATTCGGCGAGCAGGCGCAACGCGCTCGTGCGAACTTCATTGGGGGCGTCGCTCAGCACGAGTTTCTGGGCCCACGGCTCGATATTCGGCGGGGCAAGATTGGCCACCGCGCGAACTGCGGCCGCGCGCACGGGCGTCGGTCCGCGCTCAGCCAGGGCTTGAAAGTCGTTGAGGTACCGAGGCTCGTCCATCGCGGCCGATTCGAGCGCGGCCGCACGCGCTTCTGGTATTGCCGCGGCAGACTTGGCCAGGGCGAGAAGCTCCGGCACATACTGCGGGTCCTTCAATTGGTCGCCCACGCTCACCGCCGCGCTCTGCGCGCCCGGCAGCGCGAAGCCCTTTCGCATCACCGCTGGCAGCGCGGGGCTCGTGCGCGCCTCCATCCACAGGCTGAAGAGCTGATGACTGTAGAGACCAAAGGCCCGCTCCACGAGCGCCGCCGGACTCGACGATCCGGTGATGAAGGACTCCATCGCACGCGCCGCTTCGGGCCACTGCATCGCGCCAAGCGTGTCCAAGGCGAGCTCCCGCTCCTCCATCGAGCGCGAGGGGGCATCAATCGCCTCGACGAGATCGGGCAGCGCCGCTCGTGGACGGAGTGCCCACACCAACCGGTTGAGCGGTGGCCCCAGCTTGCCGCCGTGGTCGCTCTTCAGCCGCCCGTACAGCGCATCCTCCCGTCCGCGCGCGGCAATGGCCAGTGCCTCGAGATACCAGCGGTCCTCGCCGTCGTACTGCTCCACGAGCTCGGTCACGGCGTCGAGCCATGGCTGCGAGGGTTGCACTTGCTCGCCGACCAAGTACGGCGGGAGCATCCGTGTGCGATCCTGCAGCATCACAGCAATCTCACGCCGGACCAGCGGCGACCCGTCGCCAAGGAGAGGCTGGGAAACCCTCAGCATATCCGCTCCATGCAGCTGCGCCACGCGCAGTCCGAGAATGCGGAATCTGGGATCGGGATCGCGAAGCGCTTCCTGAATGGCGCGTGGGCCGGCATCGCCGAGGCCACCGAGGATCCACAGGGCTCGCGCTTTCAGAATCGGATCGTCACGGCGCCAGAAGGTCTGGAGCAGCGGCACGGCGCGCTCCCCTTGCGCGACGATGGCCCTGTGCGCAAGGTATTGAACCGACTGATTCGGAGAGCCGAAGGCAGCCGTGAGCCCCGACGCCGACGCAAGGTCGATCTCCGGGACGTGCGGCGGGCTCCCCGCGGGTGCGAGCCGATAGATGCGGCCCTGAGTCCCTTTCGCATCTCCCATCTGATGCCCGCCGACGCCTGGGTCGTACCAGTCGGCGACGAAGAGAGAGCCATCGGGGGCAACCGCCACGTCTGACGGACGGGCCCAGGTGTCCTCACCGCCGTTCATGACATCCTCGCTCACGGCCGAGTAGCCGGCCCCGTCATCGCTCAGGGAATACAAGGCGATGATGCGCTGGCCCGCCTCGGCATGGAGCAACTGTCCGCGATACTTCTCGGGAAGCACGCGCCCCTCGTACACCGCGAGACCGCACGGCGATCCGGCCCCGGTGCGCAAGACCAGCGGGACCACACCGGGAAGCTCGAGATGCCAGTGCGATCCGCGGTCCTCCCTCCACGTCCTGTTCAGCGGCCCGCGAAAACCGTAGTTCCCCCCCTCCATGTTGTACAGCAGCCGCGTCCACGCATTCCCGTCATCGTCGTTGTCCGTCTGGAACACGTTGCCGAAGGAGTCCACGGCCAGCTCGTACGGATTCCTGAAATTCTGTCCGAGCACCTCGAGCTCCGTGCCATCCGTGTTCATTCGAAGCGCAACGCCCTCGTAGTAGCCAGGCTCCGCGCCCTCGCCGGCATCCTCGCCCTTCGATCGGATGCGCTTCCCAGATCGGTCCGTGATATCGAAGCCAGTGTTGCCCTGATTGAAGTAGAGCTTGCCGTCCGGGCCAAACACCACCGCATGCACGCCGTGATCATGGTCGACGCCCCCCCACCCAGTCAGCAGAACCTCTTTCTTGACGATATTGTCGTCGGCATCCTTCGTGTAGACGATGAGGTCCGGGGATTGCGACACGTACACCTTGTCACCGAGGACGGCAATGCCCAGCGGCGCCCGAATCTCCGGACTCTGGTCGAAAGTCCTCACCTTGTCGGCTTGGCCATCGTGGTCCGTGTCCTCCAGGATGACGATCCGGTCACCCTCAGGACGGAGGTCGGGCTGCTTCCTGGACGCCCGCCGATAGTTCACGGCCTCGAGCACCCACACCCGGCCACGCTCATCCACCGTGATGTTCGTCGGGTTCGACAACGCCGGTTCAGACGCGAACCGTGTCACCTCGAGTCCGGGGGCCAGATCCAGTCCGGCGACCGTCTGCTCCGGAGCTTGTTGTCCTTCGACAACGCTGACCAGTAGAAGAAAGCAGCAGGGTACGAGTCTCTTCATCAACAGCCTCCGCCAAGGGGAGCGTCGTCCGACAATTGCTCAGAGCGGGTCAAATATAGTCCACTACACGTTCGTCTTGCCGCGACCTCAAATATTAAAGTAAGTTAAATTACACTAGAAGGTGTCAAACATGAAAGTCGTCCTTCCACCGCGTGGTGCACTCGTCGTCCTCGTTCTCGGAGCGGCCATTGTGACAGCCGCCGGTCTCACGCCACGGACGCTTGCAGCGCAGACTCCCGCCTCGTCTTGGCGGTCGCTCTTCAACGGCAAGGATCTGACCGGTTTCACGACGACCGGCACCGCGACCTGGAAGGTGGAAGACGGTGTGATCTCCGGTGGACAGTTCGGGGACCCGAGCAAACGGGGGGCACTGGTGACCGTCGACGAGTTCCAGGACTTCGAGCTGGAGCTGGACTTCCTCATCGACGAGCACGGGAAATACAACAGCGGGGTGCAGATTCGCGGCAAGACGTATCAGATCAATATCGGGCGGCCACCTGCGGAAGAGTACATCGGCATCGGTGTTCATCGCGGCGAGCCACGGGAATGGCAGTGGCTCCACAAGGGAGACGAAAAGGACACCGTGCGCAAGAAGCTGGAGTGGAACACGTTGCGCATCCTGGCGAAGGGGGCGCACTTCGAAATCACCTTGAACGGGGTCGAAACGACCAACGTCACCGATCCAGATCCCGATCCGGCATGGCTCGGCAGAGGGCCGCTCTCGTTTCAGACGTATGGCGCCGAGGACCACGCCGGCTTCGTGAAGTTTCGCAACATGCGCATTCGCGCGCTCTAGGTAGGCCGCCTCGCCGAGGCGGGCGTGACGGCGCGTTCGGCGAACGCGCCCTACCATTTTCCCTTGACGTCGCGCGCGTTCACGCTTTCTCATCGGGTGGCGTGTCGAAGGTGATCAGGCTACGCTGGAAGCCGCGCGTGCGGATAGCACCGTAGATCAACCCCGCCGCGAGCCAGACGCCGCCGGCCAGCTTGGCCTCTGTGCGCAGGCTCAGCCAGAGATAGAGACAGAAGAAGAAGCCGAGAAGCGGCATGGCGAAGGCGAGGAATGTCTTTCTCTCGGCGCGTACCCAGTAACGGGTGAACGCCGCCAGGTTCACGCCCATGAACGCGATGAACGCGCCGAAGTTCAGCATCTCCGCGCCGAGCTGGAAGCTCAAGACGAACCCGCCCACCAGCGCGCAAGCGCCGACCAACAGCACGTTGTTGCGCGGGATGCCTCGTCTGGCGCTGATGGCACCGAAGAAGCGACGCGGCAGGGCATTGCCACGCCCCATGCCATAGAGCAGGCGCGCCGCTCCCAAGTGTGCGCCGGTTCCCGAACCGATGTTCGCCACCAGGAGCGTCGCGTTCAGGATGATGAACAGCGTGACGCCACCGGCCTTCTGCGCCACGTGAACGAACGCGGTCTCGACGTCCGGGAACCCCGTCCACTCGCCCCAGACGAGCTGTGCGGCGTAGACCTCGATGGACGCGAGGATCCCGATCGCGAGGCAGGTGTACACGGTCGCGCGCAGCACATTGCCGCGTGGGTCGCTCACCTCCTCGGACAGTGTCGATATGCCGTCGAAGCCAATGTAGGTGAGCGCGGCAATGGAGGCGCCCGTGAGCACGACCGGCATCGAGAAGGTCTCCGGATCGTAGAAGGGTCTCGTCAGATCACCACTGGTGACATCAGCACTGAGGACGAAGCGGAGAGCAGCAGCGAGAAAGAGGACGACAACCACGAACATGCCGATCACGAGTATCTGGTTCGTGCGCGCGCTCGCCTTGATCCCGCGCAGATTGAGGCCGGTGAGCAGCGAGGCGAAGAACACGACCCAGACCGCGTAAGGCACCTCTGGGAGGTAGTTCATGGCCAGCTTGCTGCAGAGGATCGTGCAGATCACCGGGTTCAGGACGTAGTCCATGACCATGCACCATCCGGTGGTGTACCCGAGGCCTGGATGCAGCTCTTTGCCCACGTACGTGAACGCCGACCCCACGCTCGGATACGCTGCCGCCATTCTGCCGTAGCTGAACGCGGTGAAGAGCATCGCGACCATGCCAATCAAGATGGTGGTCACGACGTGCCCGCGCGCCTCCACACTCACCACACCGAAGAGGCCCATCGGCGCCACCGGCTGGATCGTCACGATGCCGTAGAACACGAGATCCCCAAGGGTCAGCGTCCGTCTGAGACGGCCCCCGCCCGCCGACATCGCCGGCGTGCCTGAGCTCATGGTTCGCTACTCGCTTGACGTTTCATGATATGAACTCGCCGACACATCGTCGCTCCCCGCACTGGATGTACGTAGCACCTTACGCCGAGCGCCGCGACAGTATTAGCACAGCGTCTACCATTCAGTCATGGAACCAGCTAACATCACGTGCGACGATGCCGTTGTGAGTTAGGCGGCCGCCTCGGCGAGGCGGCCCTACCATCGTCCGTTGCAGGGCGCGTTCGCCGAACGCACCGTGCTCGCGACTCAAGGCGAAACCATAGATTATGAGTGCCGAAACCCGTATTCGTGACCTGAAGCTCGAGCTTCCTCCAGCGCCCCGCCCTCTCGCCGTTTACAAGTCGATCGTCGTGGTCGGGACCATGGCCTACGTCTCCGGCCACGGCCCATTGCGGTCCGACAAAACGTTGATCGTGGGCCGCGTCGGGCAAGATCTGGATGTGCAGGCGGGCCACGCCGCCGCCCGTCAAGTAGGGCTCGCAATTCTTGCCACCCTCCGCGAGCACTTTGGCACGTTGGATCGTGTCAGACGGGTCGTCAAGATCCTTGGGATGGTGAACTCCACGCCAGACTTCAAGGATCACCCGCAGGTGATCAATGGCTGCAGTGAGCTCTTTGCAGAGGTGTTCGGCAAAGAACAGGGCATCGGCGCACGGAGCGCCGTCGGCATGGGATCGCTCCCTGGCCACATCGCCGTCGAGATAGAAGCGGTGTTCGAAATCGACTGAGACGTCATGCCGTCTGCCTGGTACTCCATCGAGAACGTCGCGGAGGTCCCCTCGCCAGCGTTGGTGGTCTATCCCGATCGGGTCGAGGAGAACATCCGTCGCATGATTCGCCTGGCTGGCGGCGTCGACCGTCTTCGTCCACACATCAAGACCAGCAAGCTGCCCGAGGTCATTCAGATGCAGATGGACCAGGGCATCACCAAGTTCAAGTGCGCCACCATCGCGGAAGCGGAGATGGCCGCAGCCTGCGGTGCGCCCGATGTGTTGCTCGCCTATCAGCCGGTTGGCCCCAACGTGAGCCGTCTCGTCCAGCTCGTGCAGACGTCTCCAAAGACGACCTTCTCGACGCTCGCCGATGACGAGGGCACGATACATGCCTTGTCGAACGCCGCGGTGGCGGCAGGGCTCACGCTCAACCTGTTCCTCGATATCGATTGTGGCATGCACCGCTCCGGCGTGGCTCCTGGTTCGGCTGCGGCCGCTCTGTACCGGCTGATTGCCCGCTCGCCAGGCTTGGCTGCCGCCGGTTTGCACGCATACGACGGGCACATTCGCGATACGGATGTCGACGCTCGTGCGCGCGCCTGTGACGAGGCGTTTGACCGGGTCCAGGCGCTCAGGGCAGAGCTCCGCGGCGCCGGCTTACCCGTCCCGGTGCTCGTGGCGGGCGGCTCGCCGACCTTCCCCATCCATGCCCGGCGATCCACTGTGGAGTGCAGCCCCGGCACGGCGGTGTTCTGGGACCTGGGGTACACGCGCTCCCTTCCGGACCTGGACTTCCTGCCAGCCGCTCTGTTGCTCACTCGGGTGATCAGCAAGCCTGGACACGACCTGCTCTGTGTGGATCTGGGACACAAGGCTGTGGCGTCGGAAGGTCCACATCCCCGCGTGGAGCTGCTGGACCTCCCGGACACACGTGCCGTTGGTCATAGTGAAGAGCATCTCACCCTCGAGACGCCTCGGGCGGCCGAGCTCCCGGTCGGAGCAAGTTTCTACGGTATCCCGTGGCACGTCTGCCCCACCGTCGCCCTCCACGACCACGCGGTGGTGGTGAGAGATGGCCGTGCACAGGAACGATGGCGGGTTGTCGGGCGCACGCGGCAGATCACCATCTAGTGTCCTGTCATCGCTCCCGAACTGTTTCTCGATGATCTTTATTTCATTTAAAATACCTTGTGCTCGCACAACGAGGCTGGAACGGCGTGGCGGTCCTGGGCGCCCTCACGAGCTTTGCGGGTGTGCCGCCCGAAGTCACGCGCGGCGCGCTCGCGGCCAGATCGGCACCGGCTGACCAGTCGCGCGTGGAGTCGAGCCAGACATCTCGCGCAACGCTCTCAGCACGGGCCAACGAGGCGCTGGCGGCGGGCCGGTACGCGGAGGCAGCCGACTGGTTCGAGCAACTGACCGACGTCACACCGGAGTCGCCGCAGGCCTGGGCGGGGCTCGTCCGCAGCTATGACGGCGAGGGACGCCGGAGCGTCGGCGAGCTGCAGAAGGTCGCCCCAGACTCGCCGTACGTGTCCTTGATCGTTGCCGACGCGCTCGCCACCATGGGCAAGCTCTCGGAGGCCTTCGTGCTCTATCGCAAGGCGGAGGCGGCGCTGCCCGAGCAGCCCGGCCTCCACGAAGCAATTGCCGACATCTACCAAAAGGCTGGCCATGCCGACTGGGCGGCACGCGAGCGGGCGCGCAAGACGACGCCCGACTGCGCACGACCGACGACGGCGTGCACGTTCTTGAAGGGGGATTTCCAGCGTACGCTTCAGCGGACGAGGAGCGCCCACACGGACGAGGACTGGTATTGGCGAACGCGCGCGCTCAATCAACTCGCGACGCGAGCCTTCGCGGCTCTGGAGCAGCTGCCGCGTTCCGTCGAGGTTCACGCAGTACGCGCACACATGGCCGAGAGCCAGAACCGCCCGCAGGCTGCCGTCGAGGAGCTCCGCCGAGCACTCGAGCTCGCCCCTGACGACCAGGAGCTGGAACGCCGGCTGGCGACGGCCCTGTATCTCGCCCACGACCATGACGCGATGCTGCCAATCGCACGAAAGCTGCTCGCCAAGGCACCCGATGATCCAGAGCTGCTGTTCCTCTACGGTAGTGCCCTGCTCGAAGCGCAGCAGATAGACCGTGCGGTCCCTTCTCTCGAGCGCGCCGTCGCTGCTGATGAGTCGCTCCTTCAGGCGCGGGCGGCGCTCGGCCGAGCATTCATGATGCAGGGGAAAGTCGCGGCTGCGATACCGCATCTGGAGGCCGCGTTGCCGAGCGATCGGGACGGCAGCCTGTACTATCAGCTCGCGCAGGCGTATCAACGAGCCGGCCGGCGCGACCAGGCCCGCTCGGCGCTCGAGAAATACCAAGCGATCAGGCAGCGCGCGCAGACGACGCCTGTAGCCACCGGGACTGCGACGCCGGCGATCACGCCGCCGTGAGTGGGGTGACAGGGTGACAGGGTGACAGGGTGACAGGGTGACAAGGTGACAAGGTGACAAGGTGACAAGGTGACAAGGTGACAAGGTGATAACGAGGGAGGGAACCATGAGAGCAACTGCAGGCGTGTCGGTACTGGGGCTCATCGTCGCGTGGAGTCTCGTCGATTCCGGATCTCACGCGCAAACGGCGCCGCCGCCGGGCTTCGTGTCGATCTTCAACGGTGAGGATCTCACGGGATGGAAAATCCCCGAAGGGGACAACGGTCACTGGAAAGTCGTCGACGGCGTCATCGACTACGATGCTGGCAGCGAGGCCGAAGACGACAAGAATCTGTGGACCGTGAAGTCGTACGGCAATTTCGAGGCCAAGGTGGACTGGCGGATCAAAGCCACGCCCTATGTCAGCGAGAACATGCGTATCGTGATGCCCGATGGCCACAACAAGAAGGACGAAAAGGGCGAGGAGATTCGGCTTACCGCGCCCGATTCCGACTCGGGCTTCATTCTCCGCGGCTCGGGCAAGGCGCAGTTGAATATCTGGTGCTGGCCGGTCGGGTCTGGCGAGATGTACGGCTATCGGACGGCCAAGGACACGGCTCCCGCGCTCAGGGCAGCCGTCACACCGGCGCTGAACGCGGACAACGACATCGGCGAGTGGAACACGTTCGAGGTCACGGTCGTCGACAAGACAGTCACCGTACAGCTCAACGGCAAGCTGATCATCGACAAGGCCACGCTGCCAGATCTCCCGGCGGAGGGACCGTTGGGCTTGCAGCATCACGGCGGTGTGGGGAAGGATGGCGAGTACACTGGCATTCCTGCCCTGGTGCAATTTCGCAACATTTTCGTGAAGGAGCTGTAATGAGACGAGGCGTCCTGACCGCCGCATGCCTGGCAACGATCGCGAGCGCAACTCTCGTCGCCGGAAACTGGCCCCAGTGGCGTGGGCCGTCGCTGGACGGCGTCAGCACCGACACGGGCCTGCCGACGACCTGGAGCCCAACGGAAAACGTCGCGTGGAAGCTGCCACTGCCCGCATTCAGCGGCTCGACGCCCATCATCTGGGACGATCTCGTCTTTCTCAACGTCGCCACCGAGCGGGCCACCGGAGAGATTCACCTCTGGGCGGTCGATCGCAACAAGCAGGACGTCGTCTGGAAACGCCCGCTCTCTGGCGGCAACCGCATCGGGAACAAGCAGAACATGTCATCACCGTCGCCGGTGACCGACGGCGAGCATGTGTGGGTGATGACCGGCACGGGCGTGCTGAAGGCGTTCGATTTCTCCGGCAAGGAGCTGTGGTCACGCGACATCCAGAAGGACTATGGAGAGCTCGGCTTGCAGTTCGGCTACGCCTCGTCTCCGCTGCTCCACGATGACAGCCTCTTCGTGCAGGTCCTGCACGGGATGCAGACCGACGATCCTTCGTATCTGTTGCGCATCGACACGATGACCGGCCGAACCGTATGGCGGACGGAGCGGCCAACCGATGCACAGATTGAATCGCCCGACTCCTACACGACGCCTGCGCTGCTGCAGCACGACGGAAAGGCGGAGATCGTCACCACGGGTGGCAACGTGATTACCGGCCATGACCCGGAGACGGGCCAGGAGGTCTGGCGCGCCGATGTCCTCAATCCCACGGACGAGACCAACTATCGGATCATCTCCTCACCGGTCATTGCCGCCGGCCTCATCATCGCGCCGAGCCGCGTGAAGCCGCTCGTGGCGCTTCGTCCGGGCGGCGCAGGCGACGTCTCGACCTCGCACGTGGCCTGGACCTTCGACCGCGGCCCCGACGTGCCGTCGCCCGTCAGCGACGGCAAATACCTCTACCTCGTGAGAGAAACCGGCATTGTCTTCTGCCTCGACGTCAAGACCGGCGATGTGGTGTACGGCCCGGAACGGCTGCCCAGCGATTTCTACAGCGCCTCGCCGGTGCTCGCGGACGGGAAGATCTACGCGACCGGCGAGAGCACGGGCGTCACGACGGTGTTTCGCGCGGGGCCGAAGTTCGAAGTGCTTGCCTCCAACTCGTTCGACGATCCGTGCGCGCCGTACTGCCTCAGCTCGATCGCCGTCTCTCAAGGACAACTCTTCATCCGCACGGACGCGAACCTGTGGGTTGTCGGCTCGCGGCGCGAGGGTGACGAGGTGACCCGGTGACCCGGTGACCAGGTGGCAGCGTGACAGCGTGACAGGGTGACGCTCTACCGCGCCGCTTCTTTCACCGTAACGACCCGATCGGCCTTCACGTTGCTGAGCACCTGTCGGATGCCGCTTGGCCAGTGAATTGTCACCTCGTCTACCGTCGTCGTGCTCCCCAGACCAAAGTGGACGCCTTGCTTGCTCGACGAAGCGTAGCCAACAGCCGTCGTCATGATGTTGACTTGATTGCCGATCTGCACGCGCGCGCCGAGCCCATCACGGTTGCTCTTGGTCCCTTGCAGCTCGAGACGCAGCCAGTGGCCGGCAGGACCGAGGTTCTCCCAGAGCTCTGGGGCTTCGCCCAGCACGCTGCTGGCAACGTCGATGCGGCCGTCGTTATTGAAGTCGGCAAACGCCGCGCCTCGATGTGCAGCGGCGGCAGCGGCAAACGAGGTGCCGACGCGACTGGAGCCGTCCTCGAACGTGCCCCGCTTGTTACGAAACAGGCTATTGGGCTGGCGATATGCCGACGCCTCGAACCGGTCGACCAGGTCGTCGACATGCGAGTTCGCTGTGAACAGATCCTTCCACCCGTCGTTGTCGAGATCGACGAAGCTGTTGGCCCAGCCGCTTCGCCGCACGGAGGCCGCCCCGATGCCACTTGGGTACGTCACGTCCTGGAACGTCCCACTGCCCTCGTTGCGAAACAATGGAAATGTCTCGCCGGTCAGGGCGGTCACGCTGATATCCGGCAGGCCATCGTTGTCGTAATCACGGAAATCGACACCCATGCTCGACACGGGCCGGCCATGCACTGGCAGGGCCACTCCGGCCAACAACGCGACTTCCTCGAACGTGCCGTCCTGGCGGTTGCGAAAGAGGAAGTTCGGCACGCCATCATTGGTGACGAAGGCGTCGGTGAATCCGTCCTGGTCGTAGTCGGCAAACGCCACGCTCATCCCTTTGCCGACGTGCCCGCCAATCCCACTGCGATCCGAGACGTCCTCGAAGCGGCCGTCGCCCATGTTGCGATACAACGTGTTCGGCAAGCCCTCATAGAGCCTGGGATGGCAGTAGATGCGCAGGTTACGCGCGCGATCGCCGCAAAAGCGCTCCTTCTTCGGATCCCACTGGACGTAGTTCACGACGAACAGATCCAGGAGACCGTCGTGGTCATAGTCGAACCAGCCGGCGGCGACGGACCAGACCTTGTTCTCGATGCCCGCCTGGGCAGTGACGTCGTCGAACGAACCATCGCCCGCGTTATGGTAGAGCACACTGCGATTCACGCCCGCGACGAAGAGGTCCGTGTCACCGTCGTTGTCATAGTCGGCGGCAGCCACGCCCATCCCATAACCAGCTCCGCGCAACCCTGCCCGCTCGGTCACGTCTTCGAACTTCAAGCCGCCACGATTGCGATAGAGACGGCCCCAGAAGTCTGGCGACGTCTTCTCGAGCGACGGCTGCTCGGCGCCATTGACGAAGTAGAGATCAACGAGACCATCGTTGTCGTAGTCGAAGGCAGCCACACCGCCGGTCATGGTCTCGATCAGATGCTTCTCGGCGGTGGCGTCGTTCTCGAGCCGCGCCGTGAGACCGGCGGCCTTCGCGACGTTGCGGAATTGCGGAAGGGCGTCGGCAGCCGCGGACATTCGGTGATAGTCCCAACAGGCCAACATGGCGCACAAGCCGACCGCCGACATCAACGGGCTGGGTCGCTGCATCCGAGCACCCTCCGCAGGTGGAGAGACATGACGAAATCCACAGATGGACAGAAGATCCACACAGATGATAATCGACATGCTTCGCCACTGTGCACGTGGAGGAGGACGATGAAGACCCTGACGGCCACGTTTCTGTTCATCCTTCTGATAACACCCAGCCTTCGGGCGGAGAACGCGGTGCGAGCGGGAGAATTCGTTGTGGAGCCGCCGACACTCATCTGTCTGGGGTTCGAGTGGGAGATCAGCGGGGACGAGAACCGGAACGCCACCGTCGCGGTGAGCTATCGACGGTCAGGGCAGAGCGCGTGGACGGAAGGTCTACCTCTGCTGCGGATGGGCGGAGAGAAGATCTTCCGCGCTCCGTACACCGTGCCAGATCGATTTGCTGGAAGCATCCTCGATCTCGAGCCCGACACGGAGTACGAAGTACGACTGACCATGACCGACCCCGAGGGGGTGTCGGGGCAATCCGTGCAGACGGCCACGGTTCGCACCCGTGGCGAGCCCAAAGCGGCAACGGGCGGACGAGTGCTGCATGTTTACCCGCCAGAGTGGACCGGGCCCAAGGAAGAGCCGAGCTTCACGGGCTTGATGGCCGCCTACGCTGGAGCCGGGACGGGCGACTGGAACGTGGTGTTTCAGCGGAAGGTTGGCCCAGGCGACATCATCCTCGTTCACGCAGGGTTGTACAAGGGTGATCGGACGAACTACGTGGATCCCTTGAGCACCACGTTCGACGGCGCCTATCTTCTGACCGCCAAGGGCACGGCGGACCGCCCGATCGTTATTCGAGCGGCCGGCGACGGTGAGGTCATCTTCGACGGTGACGAAGCGTTTCGCCTCTTCGACGTGATGGGCGCCGACTACCACATCTTCGAAGGCCTCACAATCCGCAACACGGAAGTCGCCTTCTGGGCTGGCGTGAAAGACGTGGCGGGCGCCGTGGGGTTAACGGTTCGCAACTGTCGGATTGAGAACGTCGGTGTTGGTGTCACCACACAGTATGCCGGGTCGAAGGATTTCTACATCGCGGACAATATCTTCCTGGGGCGCGACGACCGAGACCGAGTGCTCGGCTGGGCGAATCCGGGCATCTACGGCGCCCATCCGTTGAACAGCTACTATGCGGTCAAGGTCTATGGCTCCGGGCACGTCATTGCACACAACGCCGTGGCGTTCTTTCACGACGGGATCACCGTGTGCACCCACGGCGTTCCAGAGCCGCAGCAAGCGCTCAAGGCTGTCGCCATCGACATCTACAACAACGACATCCACGTCACGGGAGACGATGTCATCGAGGCCGATGGCGGTGTGCACAACATCCGCGTGATGAGAAATCGAGGCGTGAATGCGGCGCACACCGGACTGAGCGCCCAACCAATCTTCGGCGGTCCCGCCTACTACATTCGTCACATCCTCTACAACACTCCCGTCGCGCTCAAGCTCAACAACCCGGCCGGCGTGATCGTCTACCACAACACGATCATCGCGGAGAACCGAACCGCACAGCGCGTGTCGAACGCCCACTTCCGGAACAACTTGTTCCTGGGAACGGATGCGGCCGGTCGAGGCATCTCGGCTCTGGGCGGACCCACGGCATATTCGACCTATGACTACAACGGCTATCGCCCGAACCGCCGCGCGCAGGCGCAGTATGTGTGGCTCGGTCCAAGGGCAGGCCTGCAAGTGGATTACGAGAGCACGCCTGACAAGGGGCGCCCGTTCGAGACCCTCGCGGAGCTGGCGGCGGCCACTGGGCAGGAGACCCACGGGATCGAGATTGACTACGACATCTTCGAGAGCCTACGGGCGCCATCGCCCCCGGACTCATCCAAGCCTGGCCCCGTGTACGATGCGGTCGATCTGAACTTTCGGTTGAAGCCCGGCAGCAAGGCGGTGGACGCTGGAGATCCCCTGCCGAACGTGAACGATGGATTCGCTGGAAGCGCACCAGATCTCGGCGCGTACGAGGTAGGCCAAACGATCCCGGTTTACGGTCCCCGGTGGCTGAAGCAGGAGCCATTCTATCGGTAGGAGGGCTAGTGGCTGCAGGATGTGTACAGCCATCGGCTGAATGAGCGCACTGCGAGTCCGATACCGATTCAGCGGCCCCTATTCGATCGCAGATAAAAGGGAACTCCCAGGAGCAACAACCCCAATCCCATCAGCGAGCTGCGTGTAGACTCCACCAAGGTGTTGAGCACGAACGCCGAGGACACTACTACGAACACGATCATCGGCCAGGGGTACCCGGTCACACGATACGGGCGCTCCCATTCTGGGCGCTTGCGCCGCAGTACCGCGACCGACAACACGATCATTGTGAAGAAGATGAAGTTGGCGAACCCCGACATCGTGATCAGATGCTCGTAGCCGCCGGTCAGCGTCAGCAGCCCGGCCCACATTGCAAGCGCCCAGATGGCCGTGGACGGCGTTTCGTAACGTGGATGGACAACGGCCAGGCTCTTGGACAGCTGGCCGTCTTGCCCCATCGCGAACAAGACCCTGGGCGCCGCCAGCACGTTGGCCGAGATCGCCCCGAACGTGGAACAGAGGATGACCAACGTGATCAGCGTCGCGCCGGTGGGCCCGATCATCGCCGACATCGCGTCCGTCGCGACGCGCGCAGACGAGGCGATACGGGGTTGGCCAAGGACGAAGATATACGCCAGGTTGGCGCTGACGTACACCACGATGATGATGAGAACACCGAGAATGATGCTGCGAGGTACGTTACGTTGTGGGTCACGGATCTCGCCCGCCACGAAGCCAACGAAGTGCCAGCCATCATAGGCAAAGAGCGTCGAGATCATGGCAAGGCCAATAGCAGTCAGCAGCCCACCCGAGAGCTCGTCCGGCAGCACCGGCAAGAAGTGCGACGGCTCACCGCGGAGCGTGACGAGCGCCGTTCCCACGAGGCCCACGAGGCCGGAGACCTTCAGCACGGTGAACAGATTCTGCACCCCCGCACCCTGCTTCACGCCCCTCGCATTGACGAGGGCGAGCCCGAGAATCAGGAAGATGCCGACCCCTTTTTCGGCCAGCCAGGGCATCGGTATGAAGAGTTGGAGGTACAACAGGAAGGCGCTGGTCAACGCGGCGATCGAGCTCGGAATGGCGACCAGCATGATCGTCCAGCCGTAGAGGAACGCCCAGAACGGCCCGTAAGCCTCGCGCATGTAGACGTAGAGCCCACCCGATTGCGGGAGCATCGTCCCAAGCTCCGCCAGCGTGAGCGCACCGCACAGCACGAGCAATCCCGAAAAGACCCAGATGCCGAGCACGAGCCCGGGCTCCGGCACTCTCTGAGCAATAAGGCTGGGCACGACGAAGATGCCGGATCCGATAACGGACCCGACGAGCAACGAAGCGCCGTCGAAGAACCCGAGCTTCCGCGGCAAGGCATCGTTGGTCATTCCGGTTGAAGGCTCTTTTCCGGCAGCTCGTCTGGCTCCTCGCGCGGCCGACGGGTGAGTAGCGGCAGCATCACAGCCGCGAGCGCCATCACGCCGATCGTGGTGAACGCGGACGTGTACTGCTTTCCAGAGATCAGCTCAGCGACGAGCAATGGGCCGACAACGCCGCCGATGCTCCAGCCGACGACCATCAGGCCATAGATTGCCCCGGCGTTGCGGAGCCCGAAGAAGTCGCCGGCAGTGGCCGGCATGGTACCAAAGCCCCCGCCGTAACACAGATAAATCAGGGCGCCGAGCACCGCGAAGAGGACCACCGAGGAGGCGTGCGGCAGCATCAAGAAACAGACCCCCTGGACTGCCAGCATCCCCGCAAAGGCGACCATCCGGCCGGTCCGCTCCGACAGCCATCCCCAGAAGACACGTCCAGCACCGTTGAACAGCCCCATGACACCAGTAAAGGTCGCCGCGCCCGCCGCGCTGTAGCCGGCGATGTCGGTCGCTGCGGAGCTGGCAACAGAGATCAATGCGATGCCCGCAGTCACGTTGAGCGTCAGAACGGCCGTGAGCATGAACCACTGGGGCGTGCGGAGCGCTTCGCGTTGCGTGTATTCGCGGGCCGTTTGAACCACCCGCCCGCCGGTAGGCGGCGTCCAACCGGGCACGTGATAGCCCGCCGGCGGGTTCCGGAAGAACGCCGCGCCCACCGATGTCATGATGAGATACGCGAAGCCGAGCCAGAGGAACGCACGGGTCGGCACCTCGGCATAGACCTCGACCAACTCCTGGGCGATCGGGGATGTGATCACCGCGCCGAACCCGAATCCGCCAACCGCAATACCGGTGATGAGACCGCGCTTGTCCGGGAACCACTTCTGCAACATGGCCACCGGCACGATGTAGCCGAGGCCGAGCCCGAAACCGGCAATCACGCCGTAGCCCAGGATCAGCAGCCACAGCTGGCTCTCGCTGCTGGACAGGCCAGCCAGGAGAATGCCTGCCGCGTAGACCACGCCGCCAACGAACGCAACGATGCGCGGTCCCTTGACGTCTTGGATCCGGCCGCCGATGTAGGTGCCGAGGAAGATCATCGCGATGGTCACCGAAAACGGCAGCGCCGCCTGCGACGCGCTGAGCGCGAATCGAGACTCCTCGCTCTGGAGCGCGCGAGAGAACGTGCTCCAGGCGTACACGGCACCAAGGGCGAGCTGCAGGAGCACCGCAGCCGCAGCGATTCCCCACCGGCCTGGCGTCTTTCCATTTGTCATAGCGCATCCCGGCCGACCTAAAGAGCGTGAGCAATAATGGCCGTAGCGCAGGCCTTGAGGCCTGCCAGCGCCGCCATGGGCAGGCCTCAAGGCCTGCGCTACGAGGAATTCTCACAGACTCTAAAGGTCGGGCCTACGTTCCTCTCGACAGCTCGGCGGCCGCGACCCGAACCACCGCGTTGTAGTCTGGGATCTTCGCCTGTGGGGAGCGACGCCTGCGGTCGATCAGTACCTCACCCTCCGGCCAGTGCACCTGGAGATTCCCAGGTGCCACAGGCGCGCGAGCAACACGCCCGGTCAGCGAACCTGCTTCACTGGTCAGCACCACGGCATCACCGTCGGCGAGGCCGAGCCGATCGGCGTCACGCGGATTCATAAGCACCGCTTCGCGTGCAGCGCCGGTGAGCGGGTCCCTGTGTTCCTGCACCATGCTGTTGAACTGCTTCCCTCGCCGGGTGGCCACCACGAACGTCCCGTCCGGTCGAGAACAGTCTGGTAGCGCCACCACCGAGAAATGGGCGCGGCCGTCGACGGTTGGGAACCTCCAGCCAGCGCACAGGTGCGGGCCGCCGTACTGGAAGGCGTCGCCGAACTTCTCCAGCTTCTCGATCCCGGCGTACGACGGCACTGCCCTGGCGATGTCTTCGCGGATGGCGCGCGTGCTGTCGTAACGGACGGCGCCGGCCAGCTCCGGCTGGGCCCGCGCGGCGATCTCACCAAAGATGCGGTACTCGGGCCACGCTTCGGGAATCCGCGGGCCCGGAATCTCGGGGCTGAAGATGATGCGCCGCTCGGTCGATGTTTCCGTCACACCACCCGCCATCTCGTAACGCGTCTCGGCCGGCAGCAGC
This sequence comes from Luteitalea sp., assembly GCA_009377605.1. NCBI lineage: Bacteria > Pseudomonadati > Acidobacteriota > Vicinamibacteria > Vicinamibacterales > Vicinamibacteraceae > Luteitalea > Luteitalea sp. The sequence continues at coordinate 31,232 of WHTT01000043.1, read as the reverse complement.
AGCACGATGTCGGCAGGATCGATCAGCATCTGGCTCGACAAACAGATGTCGATATGGATACGCAACGGGATCCTGGCCAGCCCGTCGCGGCAGTAGGCAGGATCTGGCAGCACCTCGAGAAAGTTCCCGCCGGAGCTCACGAGCACGTCGAGCTTCCCCTCGTGAGCGGCGTCGATCATCTCCGGTGCGGTGAGGCCCATGGCACTGGACACAGGGAAGCCCCACAAGTCAGCGAAGTGACGGGCGCCATCCTCGGTAATCGGTGCGCCCCCGGGAAGCACGGTCGAATACGCACCCATTTCCGCGCCACCCTGCACGCCCGAGTGCCCGCGGATCGGCATGAGGCCACAGTTGGTGCGCCCTACGAATCCCTTGGTCAAGCCAAGGTTGATGATGGCGCGGACGTTGTCCTCGCCGAACTCGTGCTGGGTGATGCCCATGCTCCATACGAAGACCGCGGTGTCGGCCGCACGAAGCAACTCCGCGAGCGCGAGCATCTCTCGTTCGGTGCTGCCCGAGACCGCCTCGAGCTCGTCCCAACTGTGCCGGTCGAGGGCGGCGCTCACATCTGTGAATCCCGCGGTGTGCTCCGCGATAAAGCGTTGGTCGACCCACTCGTTGCCGACCATGTGCTTGAGGACGCCGGTCAAGAAGCCGATGTCGCCGCCGACGTTGATCTGGAAGAACCGATCGGTGATCTTGGTGCCAAAGAGGGCGCTCTCGATATTGGACGGCACCCAGTACCGCTCCATTCCCGGCTCCCGGTACGGGTTGATGCAGACGACCTTCGTGCCCGCCTTCTTGGCGTGGTAGAGATACTTCATCGCGACGGGCTGATTGTTCGCGACGTTCGAGCCAACGAAGACGATCAGGTCGCTCCCGATCCAGTCCGAGTACGAACAGGTGGTGGCGGCAACGCCGAGCGCGCCTTTGAGGCCGAAGGTGCTCGGCGAATGGCAGACGCGTGCCGCGTTGTCGATGGAGTTGCTTCCCAGGGCGCGGACGGCTTTTTGTGCCGCGAAGTAGTTCTCGTTGGGCTGCCCGCGGCTCGTCAGATACGCGCCGAACCTGGCCGGGGCCGTCTCCTGCAGCCGTTCGGCCGCCAGCGCGAGCGCCTCATCCCAGGAAATCCGGACGAACCGTTGCTCACCCCTTCGGCGGAGCAGCGGGTAAGGCAGCCGGCCGAGCTCGCGGAGCTCAGCGCTGGACTTCCCCGCCAGCAGATTGACGTCGTCCAGCCGCGTAACGTCGAGCGGCGGCATCGTATTGAGTCGGAGCAACCGGAGGCGGATGTTGCACAGGTGGACCTCGCGCATGGTCCAATCCCGCATCCCCTTGGTGCCCAGCGCACAGCCGTCACAGGTGCCGTGCCGCAGGATGCGCCAGGCGTACCGAAGCTGCCCGCGGTTCTCGCCAAGCGCTCTGACGATCTCGCCGTAGTTGTTGGGCTTTCCCTCACCGATGCCGAACGGCTTGAGGCTGGCCCAGTTCGCCGGGTCGATCCATTTCTTGTGTCTACTCATCGTCCGGAGCTCGATCAAGAGGCCGTCGTCCACCGCTCGGTCACACCGCCGACATCCGCGCGCCCAGGGGCGGGCTCGAACGTGTCGTACACGTAGTCGTGGGCCTCCAACACACGGAGCGCGAGATCCCGGCTCTCGCCGTCCGGCGCCCGCTCGAGTCGCGCGACGAGATCCTGTCGCTCACCAAAGATCCCATCGAGAATGGCTTGACGGTCGCTCTGACTTTGCTCGATCAAGGAGAGCAATACCCGCGATCCGTACTTGATCCACCGTGGCTGCGCGATGACCCGGTCGTCTTTCGCCGTTTCCACGACCTGACGACGGAGGATGTCCAGGACGAGCTCGGCATCGGTCTCTTCATAGGTGATGCCCAGCGTCGCAAACAGCTCTTTGACCGTCTCACGGCGCTCGTCCAATAGACGGAGAAAAAGCTCCGGTGTCACACGATCACCCATCTTCGAGTAGCGGCCGTCCGCGTCCAGGCGGACACGGTGAGACACGGTCAAGTACAGGAAATGCCAGAAGATCTCATAGGTCGCCAGGTCGTTCATGAACCGCAGGCCGGTCGAGGGATCGTCAATGGCGGCGGCGTTGTTACCGTGGAGCTGTTGATACATGTACTCCGTCGCCATGTACATCGCGTGCCGAAGCCCCTCCTCCGTCGTCGGGCCCTGCGGTCGAGCAAGGAGCTCGGTGCGCGCCTCCTCCGAGAACAGGCGCTCGGCGGTCAGGTCACGTTCCGACAGCTCGAGCGGCGTGATCCGCCCGTTGGTCAGGACGCCAAGCGCTTCCAACCGCGCGCGCTCGCCGTCGGTGGCCGTGCCAACGATGCGCTCCAGCTCGCCGAGCTCTGCGACGAGCGGCTCACGCCCCGCCGCAACGTATGCAGGAGTGATGGTCGCGACCCAGCTCTGACGGTACGTGTCATAGAGCGTCCCGTTGATGACGAACAGGCCGGTCAGCCGCTCGCGCAGCTTGTCGAACCAGATGTCGCGCAGCGCCTTCTCGTCGTTCTCGGGCGCACGTGGATTCTGCATTTGCGCCGCCATGCCGCCAATCGGCATGCCGCCAGCCAGCAGCGCCAGCAGCGCATTGCGCCTCGTGTAGCACGTCATCGTCGGCTCGGTCATCGTCACCGCACCAGGGTTCGGGATGACCATATCCGGATCGTGGTGGAACATGTCTTCACGGCTGTTCAGGTAATCCCACCGGCCGACATTGGGTCCTATCAGGTTCTCGCGCAGCACCCACTGAATCACCTCTTGCTGGAGGACGAACTCCGCGCGTTCATTGAGCATCTTGATCTTCAGGGAGCCTCGACCCAGTCCCATCGCGTTCTCGAGCGACTTGAGCAGCCGTCCGACGAGCTGCGCTTCCTGCCAGCTCTCGATCTTCGGAATGTAGTAGTAGATTCCGGAGCCGTTTCGTCTCTGCGCGTCATAGTTGTTCAAGGCATGTATCACGAGAGCCGGGATGATGGCTGGGACGGCACGCCCGTCGACCGCTATCTGCCGGTTCCGCAGATGCAGGCCAGGGACGCGGTGGAAGATCGTCGGCCATTGCTCGGGTGGCACGTCGATCGTATAGCGGCGCGGCACGCTGTTCCCCTGCGCGTCCTTCTGCACCTTCGTTGGATGGTCGAACGGGCGGTCATCCCATTCATGGGCGAGAATCTGCTTGAGATTTCGCCAGGCCTGATAGAGCTGGTCACGATAGTCGCCACCGGCGTCTTCCCAATCCCACATCCATGAGGACGCACCGGTACCAATCGCGCCCATCGCCATGCCGAGGTCGATGCAAGGACCGGTACCCTCGAGCCCCGGCCTCGTCACTTCGTCCGGAATCGGCCGGCTCGGCGCAATCTTCCAGGCCGCCGCGGTAGCGCGCCCCATGAAAGCGTCGAGCATGCCCTGCCGAATCATCGACACCGTCGCACGGTTACCATCTGGATCCGTGACCATCACGGCGCTCTCCAAGAAGTCATAGCGATCCTCGCCACGCGCGACCTGCGCTTGACGCTGATGCCTCGCTTGCAGAAGCACATTGATGTCGTCCCGAGCCTCCATCGTGAGTCGTGCGATGAGATCCTCCACGTTCAGCGCTCGACCTTCGACGGTCTGACTGCCGAAGAGCTCCGCGCAGGCACGCAGGATATCCGGACGAATGACAGCAGCTGATGGCACACAACCTCCTAATCCCTGCACATGTAGTTCAGCATCGTTGGGCCAGTCTACGGAAATAGGGTTGGCTCGGACGACAGGCAATGAATTTTAAACACTTTACATTAGCACCTTCTCGGCGGCAATATCTGACGATGCATGCGAGCATCGACGGCGTGACGCATTGGCTTGTCCGTGCGCATGTGCGGTTGACACAACCGCCGGCGCACCCAATAATCCGCGCCACACGTCGTGCCCCGTTTCATATCGTGGAGAGCGCTCATGCGCGTACAGCTCGGTAACGTCCCTCTACATCGCCACAAGGTGACCGCCGTGCTCGTAACTTGCCTCATTGTCCCGCTCGGCGTCCGCGGCACGACCAGCGGGCAGTCCGCCCCCGAGTGGCCCGACTATCTCGGAGGCGCGGACTCGTCATCTTACTCGGCTCTCGCGCAGATCAATCGATCCAACGTGCATCGGTTGGAGATCGCCTGGACGTATCAGGCCGGCGCCAACGATCGACTACGGTTCAATCCTATCGTCGTCGACGGCACGATGTACGCACTGGGGAAGGAAAGATCTATTGTCGCTCTGGATGCAACCAGCGGCAAGGAGCTCTGGGTCTATGAGCACGACCCGCTATTCCAGCGCGACATCACTGACCGCGGGATCAACGTCTGGCAACGTCAGGACGGTTCCGAGCGCCGTCTTCTCTTTGCCGCGGGCGCCTACCTGCAGGCCATCGACGCGCGCACCGGGAAGCTCATAACCTCGTTCGGGAAGAACGGCAAGGTCGACCTGCGCGAGGGCCTCGGGCGAGACCCGAGCTCGATTATCGAGTTCGGCTTTGGTTCGCTCGGCTGGACCTCTCCCGGTCGCGTCTTCGAGAACCTCCTCATCGTCGGATCGAGAACAGGTGAGGCCTACAACTCGCCGCCTGGGGACATTCGTGCCTACGACGTCGTCTCCGGCACGTTGGTGTGGTCCTTCCACACCGTCCCGCGCCCCGGCGAGCTCGGATACGACACGTACCCCAAGGAGGCCCACGAGTACGTCGGCGCCAACAATGCTTGGGGCGATATCAGCCTGGACGAAGCCCGCGGGATCGTTTACGTGCCGACTGGGTCTCCGACGTACGACTTCTACGGCGGCGACCGGAAAGGATCCAATCTGTTCGGCAACTGCCTGCTTGCGCTCGATGCGCGGACCGGCAAGCGGCTCTGGCACTATCAGGTGATCCACCACGACTTGTGGGACTACGACAACACGGCCGCGCCGCAGCTCGTGACCGTCACTCACGAGGGCCAGGAAGTCGACGTGGTGGCGATGGCCGGTAAGACAGGCTTCCTTTATGTGTTCGACCGTGTCACTGGCGAGCCCTTGTGGCCCATCGAAGAGCGGAAGGTACCCGCCTCCGATGTGCCGGGCGAAGAGGCATGGCCGACGCAGCCCTTCCCCACCGCGCCGCCGCCGTTCGCCCGCCAATCGTTTACGGTGCGAGACATCAGTCCCCACCTGGACGCTGCCGAGCATGCGAAATGGACGGACATGGTGGGAAGCTCGGTCAACAAGGGACTGTTCACGCCGCCCGCCTTGCAGAACACGATGCAGATTCCTGGCAACGCGGGGGGCGCGAATTGGGGAAGCACGGCGGCCGACCCGACACAGGGAGTGGTGTACGTCCTGTCGAAGGATGAACCGACCATGCTCAAGCTCGAGCGGCGTCCACCGCGACGCCAGACGCTGCCGGAGGGCCCGCCGGAACAGATCGGCAGGATCGTTTACGAAGAGACCTGCCAGGCCTGTCACGGCGAGGGGCTCCGCGGTGTCCCTCCGGAGATTCCGTCGCTCGTCGGTGTCACCACGCGCCTGGACAGTCACACCATCAAGCGAACGCTGCTCGTGGGTATGGGCCGCATGCCGCCGTTCAAGCTCGGGGATCGCGAGCTGACCGGCCTCATCGCGTATCTGGCCGATCCGAGCACGGCGGAAGAAGCGGCAGCCGCGTTCGATGCGGAACATCGTGCCGACCCCGAGGGCAGGCAGGCCGACGAGGCGACCGGTCCCCTGCGCTTCTGGAGCGATTACGGGTACATGCGGCCGACCATTGGGCCAGCGCCAATCGCGCCGCCCTGGTCGACGATGACCGCCTACGATCTCAACAAGGGAACGATCAAGTGGCAGGTGCCAATCGGCGAGGTTCCAGAGCTGGTCGAGAAGGGCATCGAGCACACCGGATCGGGCTCACCGAGAGGGGCGGTGGTGACGGCCGGTGGTTTGATCTTCTCCGGCACACCAGACGGCACCTTCCGTGCCTTCGACAAGGATACGGGCGAGGAGCTGTGGACGAAGAAACTGCCGTTGAACCCGCTCGGCGTCGCGGCGACCTACGAAGCTGGCGGCCGGCAGTATGTCGTCATTTCCGCGAGCCCCTTGCGAGAAGAGTCCGACGAGTCGGCAACCCCGAAAGAGGCGGAAGCGATCGAGCCCGCAGGCGCGGCTCCAGCAAAGGCGGCGGAAACGGCAGAAGACGAGGCGCAAGCAGCATACTTTGCCTTTGCCCTACCGAATCAATCCAACACCACACGTCAATAGATCGGGGCGGCCCTCGCGGATCGCCCGACCTAAAGGTCGGGCCTACTTTGATGGCTGAGAGCTGATAGCTGCTGTAGGCCAGACCTTTAGGTCGGGCGCTAAGGCGCCTTACCACGACTTGGAAACGTCTCATCCATATGCGCTGCTTCCTCCTGATCCTGACGCTCGCGCTCGCCATCCCGGCTTGCTCGCGAGAATCCTACGATCTGCTCATCGTCAACGGCACCGTGGTCGACGGCACCGGAGCCGAAGGCCGGCGCGAAGATGTGGGCATCCGCGACGGACGGATCGTGGCGCTGGGCGATTTGAGCAGCGCTCAGAGCGCTCGGACCATCGACGCCACGGGCCTCGTCGTTGCGCCCGGCTTCGTCGATATGCACAACCACTCCGACGACACGCTGCTCGATGAGCCCAGATGCGAGAGCATGATCCGCCAGGGCGTCACGACCATGGTGCTCGGCGAAGGCGAGTCACAGGGCCCCCTCAGGGAAGGCGAACGCGCCTGGACAACGCTCGGCGGATACTTCGACCACGTCGCGCACAAGGGCGTCGCCGCGAACATCGGCTCGTACGTCGGCCAGGGGCAGGTCTGGACCTACGTCAAAGGGCACGAGATGACCCCGGCGACGCCTGACGAAATCGAGGCAATGCAAGAGGAGATCGCGAGAGCCATGCGCGAGGGCGCCATGGGCCTATCGACGTCCCTTCTGATGCCTCCCGCCAATCTCGTGACCAATGAGCAGCTGGCGGATCTCGCGCGCGTGGCAGGCGAGTACGGCGGCATCTATTCGACGCATATTCGCGATGAAGGCGAGGGCGTGCTCGACGCCGTGCAAGAAGCCATCAACGTGGGCACGTGGGCGGACATCCGAGTGGATATCATCCACATGAAGATCGCGCATCGTGAGCTCTGGGGCCGTGTCTCGGAGATCTTCACGATGATCGAGCAGGCGCGCGCAGATGGACACGACATCCGCGCCAACGTCTATCCATACCGCGCGGGCAACAACAACTTGCGATCCATCATTCCACCGTGGGCGCACGACGGTGGGAACGAGAAGATGCTCGAGCGCCTGCGGGACCCACGACTACGCGCCCGGATGCGTCGAGAGATTCTCGAGGGCCTCCCGGGCTGGTACAACCACTACCTCGCCACTGGCGGCGGTTGGGGGGGCATGCAGCTCGTTGCCCTCGCCGACGAGCGAAACGCGCCGTTCGTTGGCAAGCGTATGAGCGAGCTCATTGCTGCGCGCGGTGGGGATCCAGTCGAGGTGCTCTTCGATGTGCTGCTGGAAGAGGAAGGAAGCGTCTCCACCATCTTCTTTCACCACGCCGAAGAGGATATGCAGCAGGTGATGAAGCAGCCCTATACGTCGATCGGCTCGGACGGATCCGCGATTTCACGTGACGGCCGCAGGGCCAGCACACACGTGCACCCTCGCTGGTACGGCACGTTTCCACGGGTGCTCGCGCGCTACACGCGGGAGCTAAAGCTGCTCACCTTGCCCGAAGCGGTCCGGAAGATGACGACTATGAACGCCGAGAAGATCAACGTCGTGGATCGCGGCGTCTTGAAGACCGGCAATTGGGCAGATGTGACTGTCTTCGATCCGGATACGGTGGCGGATAAGGCGACCTTCGAAGAGCCGCACCAGTATCCAGAGGGCATTCCTTACGTCATCGTCAACGGCGTGCTCGTCCTCGATAACGGCAAGCACACTGGTGCACTGCCGGGTCAAGTCCTGACGGGCCCGGGTTATCGGCGTAACCCCCAGCAGACCGATTGACGTCCTTTTCGTGTGTCTGTAGGCCTGCGCTTTTCGAGCGTGAGGACGGTGCCTTGACAACGAACGCAGATCATATATTGTATGGCGACAAAGCTGAGGCAGACGCGCTACGGGCCCTTTGCTCGCGAAAGGTCCACCTCGCCGATTTTCTATCCTTCGGCTGAAGGCGCTTTCCAGTTGCGCTTGAGATAATGCGGAGCAACTGTTCGGGAACGGTCAACGTCGCCTGGCGATATAGTTCGCGGCGCGAACAAATCGGCCTCACGGGTCTTGTGTCCCCCGCCTGTTCCCGCAATATCCGGCCATCAATTTCATCGACAACGGCGCGCGCCACGACTACCATGCGCTGAACCTCGAGGTGCGGCGTCGGCTCAGGAACGGCTTGAGCTTCCAGTCCACCTGGACCTGGGCGCGCGATATCGAAGAGGGCCAGGGGGAAGATCCGCATGAGCCCCTCGGGCAGCGCGGCCCGCGGCAATTCATTCCGACGCACCGATGGGTGAACTTCGTCCTCTATGAGTTGCCATTCGGCCGGGGCCAGCGGTGGTTAGCCAGCGCCCCAGGGGTGGTAGACGCGCTTGCTGGCGGCTGGATGGTCTCACTCATCGGGATTCTGCAGACCGGGCAGCACTTGACCCCAACCGTCAATATGCCAGATCCTGCGGGCATCGCGTTCACGCAGTCCAACAACCGACCCCTGGTGACGATCCGCCCGGATGTGCTCCAGGATCCTGAAACGGTGGCGTTTCATGTCTACCGTCAGGATATCTATGGCGCCACGGAATATGAGCGCCTGACGTCCAATCCCGTCACCGAGAGTACGACCTATGTGGACGACAGCGCGCGCAACGGCAAATCCTATCGCTACCGGGTCCAATCAATTGTCGACGCGAACGAAGTCCCCGACCGAGAGACGGCTTACGTCACCTCCACGGACTGGCACAAACCCTACGTCTCCATCGCCCTCGACGGTGACTACACGGCCCGAGCCGTAGGTATCGGCGACCTCGACGGCGATCGGATCCTCGACTTCGTCATCAAGCAGCCGGACTTCAACACGGATCCCTACTATCGCCAGCGGTACTGGAAGCGGAGCGCCGAACCCTACAAACTGGAGGCTTACAACGGCGCCAATGGACGGCTGATATGGCGCTACGACATGGGCTGGGCCATCGAAACGGGGACGTGGTACTCCCCGTTCGTCGTGTACGACATCGATCAGGACGGCTTTGCGGAGGTGTACACAAAGGCGGGCGAAGGAGATCCGCGGGAGATCGACGGCCGTGTCCTGACCGGTCCTGAATATTTGGTGAAGCTTGACGGGCGTACGGGTCAGGTCACAGCCCGCACCGAATGGCTGTCCCGCGGGGGCTGGAATCACTACAATCGTTCCCAGCGGCACATGCTGGCGGTGGCCTACCTGGATGGCAAGACTCCTGCCTTGATCATGCAGCGTGGCACGTATGATCTGATGAAGACTACGACGCTGGACAAGGACTTCAATCAGATCTGGAACCGAGAAGCCAAGAATCCTCACGATCTGCCTGGTCCCGGCACCCACGGCCTGATCAGCGCCGACGTCGATGACGATGGTCGCGACGAGTTGATCTTGGGGGCGACCGCGCTCGACCATGACGGACGCGTGCTCTGGGAGACCGGACTGGGGCATCCCGATGTTTGCCACCTCGCCGACATCGATCCCAACCGCCCAGGGTTAGAGCTGTTCGTGGGGATCGAACCTCGCCGGTCCAGCCAGGGGCTGGCACTGATTTCCGCACGGGACGGGCGCATCCTCTGGTCGTACGACGGTCCAACGCAACACATCCATTCCAAAGGGATGATCGGTGACATCGATCCGGCGCACCCTGGGATGGAATTGTACGGAGGCGAACAGAACGGCAGCCAGTATTGGTTGTACGCAGCCGATGGCACGCGTCTCTCGGATCCATCGTTCGGCATCCTTGGCCCGTTGGCCGTGTGGTGGGACGACGACGCGCAGAAGGAGATCGTGGTCGACGGTCGATTGTTCACGTATCCGGATGAGACGATCATGAACATCGAAGGAGGCGTGCTGGCCATTGCGGACGTCCTGGGAGACTGGCGTGAAGAAATCATCACCAGCCTCCCGGGCGAGCTCCGCATCTACTCGTCGACCCGTCCATCGCGTTGGAGACGTCCGTGGTTGATGGACGACCGGCAGTATCGGCTGGGCGTCGTTACCGGATCGATGGGATACTACAGAGAACCTCAGTTGAGAACTTCTCTGACGCCGCCGCGTGACAACACGCGGTTAGGTCGGGCGCGGGAGCAGTAGCTATGTCGACTCGCTGGCGCCGCGCGCTTCTCATCACCATCGCGGGAGTCGTTCTCCTGAGCGGCAGCGCTCGTTGGCTGCAGGGACAGGATGAGCGCTACGACCTCCTCGTGCGGGGAGGCCGAGTCATCGATGGGACCGGCAATCCCTGGTTCAGTGGCGATGTCGGTATACGAGGCAATCGGATCGCCGCCGTCGGCCAGCTGGACAACGCCAGCGCTCGACGCGTCATCGATGCGACCGGTCTCGTCGTCTCGCCCGGCTTCATCGACCTGCACACGCATTCAGACGAACCTCTCGTCGCCGACGGGAACGCGGAGAGCAAGGTTCGGCAGGGCGTCACAATCGACGTCCTCGGTGAAGGAAGCACCGTGGCGCCGGGAGACAACCTCGCGGATGCTCGGTGGAGGACCTTCACTGACTACTTCGAGCTGCTGAAGCGCCAAGGCATCTCGATGAACGTGATCTCACACGTCTCCTCCGAGCAGGTGCGTCGTGTCGTGCTCGGCTACGAGACACGTCCGGCGACGCCGGCCGAGCTCGACCGTATGAAGCAGCTCGTGGCGCGCTCGATGGAGGAGGGTGCCTGGGGGCTCGTCGGCCGCTTCGAGAGCGGGGGCCCGCCATACCCAGATGAGGTTCTGGCGCTGGCGAAGGTCGCGGCCACCTATGGCGGCAACTACGCCACGCACCACGGCAGCGAGGGTTACGAGCAGGACAAGGAGATCGCCTTCGCGATACGGGTGGCCGAAGAGGGCAAGATGCCCGTACACATCTTCCACCTCAAGATCCGTGGCGAGGAGCTCTGGCCGAAACTGCGGTCCAACGTGGAACAGATTCAGGCCGCGCGTGACCGTGGCCTCGACGTCACCGCGAACCTCTATCCCTACACGGCGATGCAGCACGGCTGGAGCGCCTGCTTTCCACTCTGGATGCGTGAGGGAGGTCCCACGAAGTTCGCCGAGCGGCTCGAGCAAGCAATGACCGATACGGCTCTGCGCGAGAAGGTCAAGAACGATCCGGAGTTCATCGCCTGGTCGAAGGAGCACGGCTGGTGGGAGGGCATCGTCTTGGGGACTGCGTCGACGCCGGAGAACCGCAAGTACGAGGGTATGTCGGTCGCTGACATTGCCAAGCAGCGCGGTGACGAAGACCCCGCCGATACCATCATCACGCTGTTGGCGGAAGAAGGAGGCAACGTCAGAGGCATCTTCCACAACCAGTCGGAAGAGAACGTCGAAATGGTGATGAGGCAGCCGTGGGTTGCCCCAGCAAGCGATGGCAGCGCCCTCAACCTCGACGTAGCAGGGTTCCCTCATCCGCGCAGCTACGGGACGAACGTTCGTGTGCTCGGCCGGTACGTCCGCGAGAAGAAAGGCCTGACGCTCGAGGAAGCGGTCCGCAAGATGTCGTCGCTGCCAGCCCAGATCCTCGGCCTGCGCGACCGCGGCCAGATTCGCGAGGGCTTCGCAGCCGACGTCGTGGTCTTCGATCCGGCGACCGTCGGAGACACGAACTCGTTCGAGAAGCCCAAGTCGTACGCGAAGGGAGTGCTCTATACGATCGTCAACGGGGCGCTGGTGATCGACCAGGGGGAGCATTCGGGAGCTCGCCCAGGCCGCCCACTGCTCGGCCCCGGCTACAAGGGCACCAAGGCTTCCTCCGCCGCGAGGCCTTAGCCTGGCGGGCGATGCGAGCACGGCTGCAACCGAGGGCGGTACGGACCGCGAGCTCGTTTCGCCGCGCGTCGGCGCGGCCGAGTAGGCCGACGAAGCTCGCCGACCAGCCTGCGCGATCGGCCAGAAGGACGCCGGCAGGCATCGCAAGTACTGCCCCCACGATCACGCCAACATTGATGAGGGCGAGCGCCCTTCCGTCGCGGCCTGGCCCGGCGATCCGGGCGATGGCCGCGCTGCCAACGCTGACAAAGACGGGCAGGGCGGCGCCTTGGACGACACGAACAGCAACCAGGATCGGATAGCTCGGGATCACCGTCGCCGCGAGGCCCCCGAGCCCGAAGATGAGCAGCGCCACAACGAGAACGGGCCGCGCCTCGAGCTTACTCACACCAATGGTAAGCGGCGGCCCTAGGAATGCCGATGACAGGGCGAACCACGTCACAAGACGACCGCTCTCCGAAAGAGAGATTGCGAGGTCCCGCGCGATCATGGGCACTAGGCCAACGACGATGAACTCCGTTGTCACGACCACTGCGACCGCGAAGGCAAACAGGGCGGTCGTGGCGTTCAGAGAGAGCGCCGGCGGCCCCGGGGATGCCGGCTCGAGTCGAGACGCTGCCTTCACGCGTTGGCTCCGCCGTCGATGGTGAGGGCGGCGCCCGTCACGAAGCGCCCGTCCGGGCCCGCGAGCCACGCGACCAGACCGGCGACGTCGTGCGGCTCGCCGTAACGCGGAATCGCCATGAGGCTGCGCTGCTCGTCAGCCAGCGGTCCCTCGGCGGGGTTCATGTCGGTGTCGGTCGAGCCGGGATGGACGACGTTCACCGTGATCCCACGGGAGCCGAGATCACGCGCCATCCCTTTGGTGAGCCCGACGAGCGCTGCCTTGCTCGCCGCATACACACTGAGCCCCGGGCCGGGAACACGCTCGGCCAAGTTGCTGCCGATCGAGATGATGCGCCCGCCCTGGCCCATGTGGCCCGCGGCTGCCTTCGACGCGATGAACACGGCGCGCACATTGACCGCCATGGCCGCGTCGAAGTCCTGAAGAGTGACCGTCTCCAACAGTCCCGCCGAAAAGATGCCAGCATTGTTGACGAGAATATCCAGTCGTCCGAGAGCCGCCACGGTCTGTTCCACTGCGGCATCCAAGGCGGCAGGATCAGCATTGTCCGCCGCAATGGCGAGACCGCGCCGCCCGGCAGCTTCGATGTCAGAGACGACCGCTCGTGCCTTCTCCTCGGAGCGCGCATACGTCAGTGCCACGTTGGCACCCTCATTGCCGAGCCTCATGGCGATCGACGCTCCAATCCCGCGACTGCCGCCCGTCACCAGTGCAACCTTGTTCTTGAGTCCAGGCATTCACCACTTCCTTTCTGTATCGATCGATACAGAATATAATAGCGCTTGCCCGGTCGCGTCAAGGGTTTATATATTGATCGGTACAGAAAGAGGGTTCCGATGCCAGACAGAGGTCGTCCACGCAGCTTCGACCGCGACGCCGCGCTGCGGCGCGCGATGGAGTTGTTCTGGGCAAAAGGCTATGACGGCACGTCGCTGTCAGACCTGACGACCGCGATGGGCATCAATTCGCCCAGCCTGTATGCTGCCTTCCGTAGCAAACAGGCGCTGTTTCGGGAAGCTGTGCGGCTCTACGGCGCAAGCGAAGGCACGGAAATCTGGGACGCCATTCCGAACGCTCCGACGGCGCGGGAGGCGATCGAGCGCTTTCTCCACCGAACGGCTGAGTCGTTCACGAGGCGGGGTAAGCCCAGGGGCTGCCTCATCGCGCTGGGCGCCCTTCACACGCGTGACGGGTCGGACGCGGTTGTCTGCCGCGAGCTACGAGATCACCGTGCCCAGAACGCCAAGACGCTACGTCTACGGCTGGAGCGCGGCGTCGCCGAGGGGGAGCTTTCCGAAGGCTTCGACTGTCGTGCCGCCGCCACGTTCTACGCGACTGTCCAGCATGGCATGTCCATTCAGGCTCGCGACGGCGCCTCGCGCGAGACGCTACTCGCGGTCGCTCATTGCGCGATGGCGGCGTGGAACACGCTGGTGAGCAGATCTTCACCCAGCAAGCACCTGCGCCCGCCAAAGGTGCGTCCAGAGACCCATTGGCAGCGACGCGGCAAGAACTTGCCGGAGAAGACGCGCAAGGCGGCGGTCCCACCGTAGCGGGTTCGGTGGAGCTGCAGAGATCTTGGAAAAGCCTGGGTGAGCGGGATTCAGGACGATATTCTCACCCGTAGGCACGACGACCGACGGGACGACGAGGGCGATTGACTCGGACCTCGCCAGCCACTGATCTCCGAAGAGGCGACTCGCATACGGCGGATGGGCGTCCCATTCCGGAAGGTCTGCTCGGCCAACACGTTCGACGGCCACCGCCTCCGGTAGCGTCAGCTCGAGCCAGACCGAATGCTTGGCCACGATGTCGTTGCTGGCTGCGAGATATTCCAGCATGGCGGTCGCGAGATCACACGACGCATAGACCACGCGCCGTCCGGGCGAATTCCACCTACCGCCATACAGCGCCGCGCCTTCGCCGCTCAACAGCGGAAATCTGGCGTCGCCCAGCCGATACGCTCGCATCTGTCACACAGGTAAGCCGTAGAGGATCCTGGCAAGGACGTCCTCGACCTGGCGTAGCCCGACGTCCGTCTTGAGCAACTCGAAAGGACTCTTCTGGCCGAGGAGGGGATGAGCGCGCGTCAAAAACCGCGCGGTATCCTCCGGATCATCGAAGACCTTGGTCGCCATCGCCAGCAGCCGTGCGACGCGTGCGAGCCGCTCGCTCTCCTCGGGCGAGAGCCGATCCGTCCGACGCTTGAGCGTAGCAGGTGCCACGACGAAACGCTCGAGCCCGCTCACGACATCCTTGTGGAAGGGGTGTGCGGCGATGAGGCGGAACACATGCTGATACATGTGCTTCGGCAAGCCGCCGGTGAGGCGCTCATGGAAATCAATCCAGGACCGCATGCGCATCTGACGCGCACGCGCGCCAGCGAGCACGTACATGACATCAGGCAGGTCGACCATCTCCGAAACTAATCACCTGAGCCATATTATCGGCTCATATGAGCTTCACCGTCAAGCCACCTTGGCCGGAGGTCGCACATCACCGATCATCATCCAGGCGACGAGCGCGCTGGCCACGGCAAGCGCTGCACCACTCCACATCGCCACGCGGAAGCCCACGAGGAACGACTCGTCAATGGCCTTCCGAAGCTCTCGTGCCTCCGCGGGTGACGCGCTTGCGGGAGGCTCCGCTGCGGCGAGGTTGATCCGTTGCTCCGCGAGCTGCTCCACGACATGCGGACCGACGTTGAGCGCGACCAGGCGATCGTCCAGTGCCTCGTTGAACGTGCTGACGACCAGCAGTCCCATGACGGCGAGCGCCAGCAGGCCGGCAGCGCGGGAGAGCGCATTGTTGATTCCGGAGGCGACGCCTGCGCGGTCCGATTCCACCGAGCTCATGACGACGGTCACCAGTGGGGCAACGGCAATCGCCATGCCCACTCCCATGACCAGAAACGCTGGGAAGAAGGTCGTCCAGTAGCTCCCCTCCGTCCCGGGACGCACCGCAAGCGCGAAGCCGGCGGCGGTGACCAGCGGGCCCACAACGAGGGGGAGCTTGGCGCCGACGAGGGGGACGAGTGCACCGGTCCAGCGGGAGAGGAACGCGATGGCAAGAATGAAGGGGAGCCACGCCGCCCCCGCCTGAGCCGGCGTGTAGCCCTGGACCTGAACGAGATTGAACGGCAGGAAGAACAACGCCCCGCCAAGGGCGCCATAGAGCAGGACCGTGAGGAGGTTCGCGCCCGTGAAGGTTCGGGATCTGAAGACGTCGAGCGGCATCATCGGGGCCGCGACCTGCCCTTCCACCCAAACGAAGAGACCGAGGATCAGAACGCCGGCGATCATCGTTCCCAGCGCGATCGGGTGTGTCACCCCGAGGTTCGCCGATTCGATCAGCCCATAGACGAGCATGCCCAGTCCAGCGACGCTGAGCCCGGCGCCGAGCCAGTCGATCCGTCCCGCGCCGGGGTTAGCGGTTGCCGCGGACATGTCCCGCGTCTCGGGCACGCGGGTCGCAGCGATCAGGAGCACGACGACGGCAAACGGGAGGTTGAGCAGGAAGACCCAGCGCCAGGAGAACGTGGTCGCGAGCCAGCCCCCGAGGACCGGTCCAGCCGCCGCGGTGATCGCCGTGAAGCCGGACCATGTCCCGATGGCCTTGCCTCTGGAAGACTTGTCGAACGACGCGCTGATGATGGCCAAGCTTCCTGGCACCAGCAGCGCCCCGCCAATGCCCTGCCCTGCGCGCGCAATGATCAGCTGGGTGGGGTCCGGCGCCAGCCCACACCAGAGCGACGCCGTGGCAAAGGCGCCCACGCCCCACATGAACACGCGGCGGCGTCCGAGGCGATCTCCCAGTGCGCCACCCACCAGGATGAGCGCCGCGAGAAAGAGCATGTACACCTCGATGATCCATTGCAATTCGGTCACGGAGGCGCCGAGACTGCTCTGCAAGACCGGCAGCGCCACGTTGACGGCGGAGCTATCGATGAAGGCCATGCTGCTGCCCAGGATCGTTGCCGTGAGCACCCAGCGGCCGACGGCTGGATCGCAGGCGATGACGAGCGGCCCGCTGAGGATCTCTCCGGCGTCGCAGGGCGGTTTGGCAACCATCGTGGTCATGGCAATCGATCCTCGTGTTCTGTCGGTATCATGGTGTCTACCCCGAGCCCGAAGGAGGCGGACGTGAACATCGATATGGAGCGCTCGTTCCCCGTGTCACGCGAAACACTGTGGCGCGTCCTGCACGACACCGAGAGCATGGTGAACTTTATCCCAGGTTGTGAGCGACTCGAGGCCATCGGGCCGGATCGCTACGCCGCGACGCTCACCGTGGGTGTCGCGGCCGTCAAAGGCACGTACAACGGCGTGGTGCAAATCAAGGAGAAGGATTTTCCTGCGAGCTACACGCTCGAGATCGAAGGACGCGCCGCTCCCGGCTTCATGCAGGGGACGGCCAAGCTGGACCTGAGCGAAACGAGCGACAGCCAGACACTGCTGTCCGTAAAGGGGCAAGCCCAGGTGGGCGGGCTCATTGCGTCGGTCGGCCAGCGTCTCTTGACCGGCGTCGCTCGCCAACTGACGCGACAGATGTTCGACAACATCGAGCGAGAGCTCGCCCGCTAACGTCACCTGGTGGGGCTGGCCGGCTCACCGGGGTAACCGGGTGACGAGGTGACAAGGTGACCGGGTGACCAGGTGACGGGGCAACTCGGTGGTTGGAGGTCGCAAGCCGGGGGAGACGTCCCGTGCGGAGCTGAGCCAAGCAGGCACTCGCCACGGACGTTCGCGCAACCCCATCCCCTGTCACCCCATCACCCTGTCACCCCGGTCACCTTGTCTGCCCCCAATCGCCTCCGCCGCCCGGCGCCTCGACGCGCGGGCCCGACCTTCTGGGTCGAGCATGCGCGGCACGTCCGGAGACAATGACGTTGCCAACGTCGTCCACCTCGAACCGGAACCGGGGCGGTACAACGGTTGTCGCCATCTCGCTCACGACGAGCGCCGGACCGTCGGCGCTGGCTCCCGACACCAGCTGATCGTGGCGATAAACGGCGGCTCGATGCGAGCGGCCCGCAAAGACGCTGTCACGCAGACGGCACGGCGTCGCGCTGATCGCCTGCTCGCGCGGCATTCGCGGCAGCGCCGGTTTTCGTGACAGGCCGATGGCAACCACGCGGACGTTGACGACCTCTCTCGATCGCTGGGGATTGGAATAGCCGTAGAGACGTGCGTGATGTCGATCGAACTCGTCACAATAGTGCGGCGTCAGTGGCACGGTAATCTCGTAAGACTGCCCGATGTAACGCACGTCGACCGAACAGTCGATGGCCAAGCGCTCGCCCGAAAATCCCTCATCTGCCATATCCCGCTGCGCCTGTGCGATCAACGGCTGGAAGAGCGTCCGCAGGTCGGCGTCGCGGAGGTCGGAGGCTGACCGAAGCACGCTCTGCGAATAGTCCCTCTTCACGTCCGCGAGCAGCGTTCCGAGTGCCGACAAGACACCGGCATGTCGGGGCACGATTACCGTCCGGATGTCGAGCGCCTCGGCAATCTCGCACGCATGCATGCCGCCTGCGCCGCCGAAGGCGAGCAAGGCGAAATCGCGCGGATCGAAGCCCCGCTGGACCGACACCACACGTATGGCACGCTCCATGTTGGCGTTTGCAACACGAATGATCCCTTGTGCCAGCGCGCGCACCGTCAGGCCCGCACGTTTGGCGAGATCGGCCGCGCATCGCTCGGCTCGTTCGACGTCGAGGGCAATCCGTCCACCGAGAAAATACGCTGGGTCCAGACGGCCCAACAAGAGGTTGGCATCGGTTACCGTGACGTCGGCGCCGCTGCCGTAGCACGCTGGCCCAGGATCTGCCCCGGCGCTCCGCGGCCCAACACGAAGGGCTCCGCCTGCGTCGACGAAGGCGATCGATCCGCCCCCAGCACCCACCGTGTGTATATCGATGACCGGCAGCCTGACCGGACAGTCCGCAATCAGCGACTCGGTCGTCACCGCAATGCTCTCATCGATCAGGCTCACGTCGGTCGAGGTGCCGCCCATGTCGAAGCTGATGACGCGGGAAAAGCCAGCAGCTTCCGCCACGGCCCGAGCCCCGACCACACCGGCCGCAGGACCTGACAGAATCGTGCGAACCGCTGCGCGCCTCGCGGTCTCGGCAGAGATGCAGCCGCCGTTGGACTGCATGACCCGCAGACGGGCGCTTCCCACCTGCGTCTCCAGATTCGCCAAATACCGATCCATGAGCGGCGCCACGTACGCGTTGATGGCAGTCGTGCTCCAACGCTCGAACTCGCGATACTCCGGCAGAACCTGGTGTGAGCAGGAGACCGACACGCCCAATGCCGCCAGGCGCTCCGCCACGGCCTTCTCATGAGAAGGATTGGCGTACGAATGGAGCAGACAAACAGCCACCGCTTCCGGTGTTCGTGCCTGTAGTTGGAGGATCAACGCCTCGAGTTGGTCCTCGTGAACCGGCTCGAGAATCTCACCACTGCGTGACACGCGCTCTTGCAGCCCGAATGTCGAGCCTGGTGCAATCAACGTTCGAGGTGCGGTGACCATGAAGTCGTACAACGCGCGCCGCGTCTGCCGGCCGATCTTCAGCACATCCTCGAAGCCAGCCGTCGTGATGAGCGCCACGCGGGCGCCGCGCCCTTCGAGAACGGCATTGGTCGCCACGGTGGAACCGTGGACGATGTCTGCATGGGCCATTGGACCGGCGGCTTCTTGGATGCCGCGCAGCATCGCTCGAGAAGGATCTGCGGGGGTGGATCGTACCTTGTGGATTCTGAGGCCGGCGTCGTCGAGCACGACGACATCGGTGAACGTTCCGCCCGTATCGACGCCGATGCGCACAGCCTATTGGCGAACGATGAACTGATCGAGGTTGTCCTTGTCGATGCGTGCCGTCACAACCTCGCCCGCCGCGCCAAGGCTCCTCCCGGGCGCATCGTTGAGGGTGTACTGGAAGGCTGCGGCGTCGCCGACCCGCACGACGATTCTCTCCTCGGCGCGCTGCACGACACGATCGCCTGGCTCGAGGAGGCGAGCCATTGCCACTCGGCCGTCAATCACCAAACGCACCCAACAGGGAGCCTGCGGCTGGATATCGATGGTCAGGTGATCGGCCGCGGCCGTCGTTCGAACGCGTTGGACCGTGATTCCCTCCGGCGGGCTCGCCGGCGGAGCCTCCGCGACTTGCTCCGGCGCTGGCGCGCGCTGGTCCGCTGCGGTGCTAGGCTGACGCGCCTGCTCCGCCTGTTCCGGCCCACTGAACAGCCTGACCATGCCGTAGGTGATGGCCGCGAAGAGACAGATGCCGCCAACGATCGCGGTCAGGACCTGCAGGGCAGCCATGCGTCTCTGCGTCACGCTGGCTTCCTCGGCGACGGCGCGCGCGTGATCCTCAGGCGTCCCCGCGGCAGGGCTCTTCGCGCAGTACGCTGGATAGCTCGCACACTCGGCAAGGAATCGCTGAACGGCCTCATCCGGATCGAGACCTACCTCGCGGGCATACGCGCGCACGAAGCCGCGAGAAAATATGCCGCCCGGCAGTTTGTCGAACTGACCGCGCTCGAGCGCGTCGAGCAAACCTCCGGCGACATTGGTCCGCTCGGCGATCTGCCGCAGGGTGATGCCACTCTGTTCGCGCGCCGCTCGAAGCTCTTCACTGAACGTCATCCGTGGTACCTATCGGCCTCGCTCCAATTCTACCGTAGGTCGGTTGCCCCAGTGCGAAACGACTGGCGAGCGGCGGACAGCTCCGAGGGGAGCGTGCCACGTCGGGCCGCATCTGTCAGCCACCCAATGGCCGCGACGCCCGCAGCTCCCACCTCGGCAACCTGGGGGATACGCTCCACCGTGATCCCCCCAATGGCGAGCACTGGCACGTTGGAGGCCCGCACGGCAGCCCCGAGGGCGGCAATTCCCACCGCCGGATGTCCCGATGCCTTCGAGGCGCTCGGGAACACCATGCCAAAGAGGAGGTAGTCGACGGCCGCGTCGCGGCACGCTGCCCTGATCTCGGTGGTCGTGTGGACGGATCGGCCAATGAGGAAGCCGGGCGGCAGGACACGTCGAACGCGCGACGCCGCCAATGACGAAGCACGGAGGTGAACGCCAGAGGCACCGGCAGCCAGGGCAATGTCGAATCGCTCATTGACGAGGATGCGACAGTTGGGGGGCGTTCTGGCCACGAGCCGCTCGACCAGGCGAAACAGCGCCTCGTCCGACAGTGAGGGCTCGCGAACTTGCACTAAGTCAATACCCGCCTCGCCCGCCGCTGCGACGAGAGCAACCAGCGCATCGAGGGCCTCCGCCGATTGCGGCGGTCCCAGTCTCGCGTGATCAGTGACGAGCTGAAAGATGCCTGCCACAGTTCAGTGATCAGTGGCCAGTGATCAGTGGCCAGGCGGTAGGCCACGGCTCGAGGCCCACGTCGCAACGCGGCAGCCAACCCGGTCGCCAACCCGGTCGCCAGCCCCCAACCGCTCGCCCATCGGCTGACCACTGACCACTGAATTACGGCCGCCTCGGCTCCCACTGTTTGTCGATGGCGTGAGCGCTGGCTTCCCGGCGTAGACCGAGTAACAGCAGGAGATCAGCAACCGCGGCGCCGAGGCTGACCAGACCGATGCCGGAAACGGCACCGCGCACGTAGTAGTTGTGCGTGATCTGCTGAAGCCAAGACAGATGCTCGACGAAGAAGTTGCGCTCCCAGAAGGTGGACCACGGGACGAGGATGAGGAGGAGGCCCACCTCGAAGAAGTAAATCACGAACATGAGCCGACTGAGCACCGAGATAGCCGACCTCCACAGCGCGTCGCGGTTCGACGGTCATCGAAACCCGATCAGCATCAGGCCTCGCCTATCGTATCAAACAGGTCGAAGAGCGTCGGTGGCCTGAACGTCTTGCGGTGAATCGCCGAGTAGCCGTATCGACGAATCGCAGCCAGGTGCGTGGCCGTTGCGTACCCTTTGTGGCGATCGAACCCGTAGCGCGCATCCGCTTCGTGGAGGGCGCGCATCAAGCGGTCGCGCGTGACTTTCGCGACGATCGAGGCGGCCGCGATGGCCGCACATCGGCGATCGCCGCCCACGACGGCTTCTTGGGGAACCGCGAGATCCGGGACACGAAAGGCATCGATGAGCACGTAATCGGGCAACGGATCCAGCGCCAGCACCGCGCGGTGCATCGCCACGAGCGTCGCCCGGTGGATGTTCAGCTCATCGATCTCCGGTGGCTCACAGGAGGCAACCGCCCAGGTGAGCGCCCGCCGCGTAATCGTCCCGTAGAGCCACTCGCGGCGGGCCGCTGTCAGTAGCTTCGAGTCGCGCAAGCCGTCGCATCGCCGTCCGGGATTCAGAATCACGGCCGCCGCCGTAACCGGGCCGGCAAGACACCCACGCCCGACCTCGTCGACGCCCGCGATCCGGGCGTACCCTTGGCGGCGGAGGAGATTCTCGTGTGTCCGACGGGCCCCGCGTACCATAGGTCCGAGGTTGGAAGTTCGAGAGCGGAACGTGGACAGGCCCCTTTTCCCTAAGCGGTTCGCTTCCGTGTCTGCTCCCGCATGCGGGCGGCCTTACCACGAAGACCTCTGAGGTAGTACAGCTTCGCGCGGCGAACCCGTGCGCCCCGCACGACATCGATCTTGTCGATCGACGGCGATTGTAGTGGGAAGATCCGCTCGACGCCTTGTCCAAAGGACACCTTGCGCACGGTCATCGTCTCGCGCGTCCCGCTGCCGTGCAACCCGATCACGGTTCCCTCGAACACCTGGATGCGCTCCTTGTCGCCCTCGCGCACCTTCAGGTGGACGCGTAATGTATCGCCCGGGCGGATAGCCGGCCGCTCGGTGACTTCCCCTTGCTCGATGATATCAATGACGTTCATGGCTTCTGCTCCGTTCCAACATCTGCGCGCTACGTGCGTGGGCGCGTTTCCAACGTTTCCAGGATCGCCCGCTCCTCTTCATCCAGCGTCGCGGCAGCCAGCAGATCCGGTCGCCGCTCCAGCGTTCGGCCGAGCGATTCGCGCTTGCGCCATCGCTCGATCTCCGCGTGATGCCCGGAGAGCAGCACGTCGGGAACGCCCATGCCTCGGAAATCGGCCGGGCGCGTGTAGTGTGGATGGTCCAAGACCCCGCGCGCGAACGAGTCACACTCGACCGATCGTTGGTCGCCTACCACACCAGGGATCAGCCGCGCGACCACGTCCACTATGACCAGCGCGGGCAGTTCCCCCCCCGTGAGCACGTAGTCGCCAATCGACAGCTCGTCGGTGGCCAAGGCTGCGCGGACGCGCTCATCGACCCCCTCGTAGCGACCACAGAGCACCACGATATGCTCGAGACCGCTGAGCCGCTCGGCGTACGCGTGTGTCAGCCGCGCGCCCTGCGGCGAAGGCAACAGCACCGCGTCGGGCGAGCCGCGTTGCTCACCTATCCACTCAACCGCCTTGAACAGCGGCTCCGGCTTCATGACCATCCCCGGCCCCCCACCGAACGGCACATCGTCGACGGTCCGGTGCCGGTCCGCCGTGAAGCCGCGGAGATCGTGAACCGCCACATCGAGCACCCCGCGAGCACGCGCGCGCCCAACGATGCCCTCGGTCAGCCCGGCTTCGACCATCTTCGGAAAGATGGTCACGATGTCGAACTTCACAGATCCAGCAGCCCTTCGGGCGGGTCGACGAGGATGTCCTTTGCCCCGGTGTCGACCGAGACGCATATCGAGCGCACGAGTGGGATCAGCAGCTCGCCCCGCGCGGAGCGCACGACCAGCCGCCCAGCCTCGGGCCCGGCGTCGTACCCCACCACCTCACCCACCAGCTCTCCAGAGGCGAGCCGAACACGGCAGCCCACCAGATCGTGCTGATAGTACGTGTCCGGTGGCAGCGACTGGAGCGTCGACGCTGGCACGCGCAGCTCGGCTCGACCAAGTGCTTCGGCGGCCGTGCGCGTGGCCACGCCCTCGAAGAGCACCAGGACGCGGCGCTGGTGCGCGCGACACCCTCGCACCGTGAGCCTTTCGACCTGGCCCGCCCGCTTCACGAACAGCTGGGCGCCTCGTCGAAAGCGCTCGTCGGGAAAATCCGTCTGCGGATCGATGGCCACTTCTCCGCGGATGCCGTGAGGTCGTGCAATGGTCCCCACGACGACCATCTCGTCCCAATCACTGGTCATGGCCGGCCGGAGGCCAGTCACGAAACTCGAGCTGTACCCTGTGCCCGTCCCGGTCCGCCGCCAACGCCACGAGCGTCCGCAGCGCGGTGGCGGTGCGCCCTTGACGCCCGATCACGCGTCCGAGATCTCCAGGCTCCATATAGAGCTCGAGCACCGCTGTGCCGCGGTGTTGTTCCTCCGTGATTGCGACGTGCTCTGGGTGATCCGCCAACGTCCGGGCAATCACCTCGACGACCGCGCGCGCGTGGCTCACGACGGGGCTTGCTCCGGGCTCGGTCCGGCCTCCTCGGTCCCGGCATCTGGCGCCGCGCTGGGCGGCGGGGCCGTCGTGTCGGCAACGGCGCCGGCAGTCTCCGGCACCGGTTCGCCCCCTTCACGGATGGTCCCCCGCTCCGCCGCGACCGCCCCCTTGTGACGCACGGCGAGCGTCCGAACCGTGTCGCTGACCTGCGCGCCCTTCGACTGCCAATGCGCGAGCCGCTCGTAATCGAGCTTTACCTGCTCGGGCTTCGTGCGGGGATTGTAGTGACCGATCACCTCGACGAACCGCCCGTCACGTCGGCTCGCATCCTCGGCGACGACGATTCGATAGAACGGACTTCGTTTCGCACCATGGCGGCGCAGCCGGATTACTAGCATGTAAGAACCTTTCTGGAATTCACCAACGCTCGGCCTCCATCATCTGTCGGATGGCGCCAAGCTGCTTGCGCATCTTCTTCTTCCCCTTGCCGCCACCGGACCCTGGCCCCATCATCTTGAGCATCTTCTTCATCTGCACGAACTGCTTGAGCAGGCGGTTCACCTCTTCGACCGACGTTCCGCTGCCGCGCGCGATGCGCTTGCGCCGGCTGCCGTTGAGGATCTGGTGGTGGTCCCGCTCCTTTGACGTCATCGAATCGATGATCGCCTCGACGCGGGTGATCTGCTTCTCGTCCACGCCGCCGGCGAGCTGGCTCTTCACCTGCGCAAAGCCTGGCAGCATGCCCAGCAGATTTTCCAGCGGCCCCATGCGCCGTATCGTCCGGAGCTGATCGCGGAAATCCTCGAGCGTGAAGGAGGCAGACCGCAGCTTGTCCTCGAGGCGGACCGCTTCCTCTTCGGTGACCACCTGCTCGGCCTTCTCGATGAGTGACAGCACGTCACCCATACCGAGCACGCGCGACACCACACGCTCGGCGTGGAACGACTCGAGATCATCCAATCGCTCCCCGCTGCCCACGAATGCAATGGGCACGCCCACGACCGAGACCACCGAGAGCGCTGCACCACCTCGCGCGTCGCCATCCATCTTGCTCAGCACCACGCCGCTGATGCCAATCCGGCGGTTGAACTCACCGGCACTCTTGATGGCATCCTGCCCGGTCATGGCGTCTGCGACATACAGCATGTCGCTGGGCGTAACAGCCGCTTTGATGCGCTCGAGCTCCCCCATGAGCTCGTCATCGATGTGGAGACGCCCCGCCGTGTCGACGAGCACGACGTCGAAGCCAAGCGTCTTCGCTTGTGCGACGGCGCCGGACGCTCGAGACACCGGATCCAGGTTGCCGTCCGGATCGTGCACGCGCAGACTGGCCTGACGGCCGAGCAGCGTGAGCTGCTCGATCGCGGCGGGCCGTCGGACGTCGGTCGACACGACGATCGGGTGCCGTCCCTGGCGCGCCAGCCACCTCCCGAGCTTCGCTGTGGTCGTCGTCTTACCGGACCCCTGCAGCCCTAACAAGAGGATTACGCGCGGCGTCTCGGAGGTGGGCGCCAACCCGCCCTGCGCGTCGCCGAAGAGCGCCAACATCTCGTCCCGGACGATGCGGACGACGTGCTGGTCTGGCGTGAGGCTACGGAGAACTTCTTGATCGACGGCCCGGTCGCGAACGCGGTCGACGAACGCTTTCACGACCTTGAAGTTCACATCGGCTTCGAGCAGCGCCATGCGAATCTCGCGCAGGGCGACTTCGACCAGCTCCGGCGTGAGGCGTGCCTCGCCGCGGAGGGAGCGGAAAACGTCCTGAAGTCGTGTGCTCAGAGACTCGAACATGGCCGTCGGTACGCATACGTGGGCGCTAAGCCACTCGCACGCAAACAGTTAGAGTAGCCTAGCCACACCCCACCTGTCAAACTGGCGGAAAAACAGGAACCGCGTACCTTTTCACACGCTGGACAGCTTGTGGCCCAGTTTGTCCTTCTTGGCCTTCAGATATCGGCGCGTGTGCTCCGACACGGGGATCTCGATGGGCAGCGTGTCGACAATCGACAGGCCGTAGCCTTCCAGGCCGATGAACTTGCGCGGATTGTTCGTGAGGAGTCGCATGGAGCAAACGCCTAGATCACGGAGGATCTGCGCACCGATGCCGTAGTCCCGCTGATCCGCCTTGAACCCCAGTCGCTCATTGGCCTCGACGGTATCGTAGCCTTGGTCCTGCAGCTCATAGGCGCGGATCTTGTTGGCGAGACCGATGCCACGTCCCTCTTGATGCAGGTACAACAGAATCCCTCGCCCTTCCTGCGCAATACGCTCGAGCGCCCGATGGAGCTGGGCGCCGCAATCGCAGCGCATCGAGTGGAACACATCACCCGTGAGGCACTTCGAATGGACGCGCACCATGATGCTCTCGCCGTCGCCGACGTCGCCGCGGACCAACGCCACGTGGCCTTGGCCATCGATATCGCTTTCATACGCAAAGACACGGAACTCGCCAAAGCCAGTGGGCAGTTGAGCGGCGGCAATGCGCCGTACCATACGCTCGGTGCGTACGCGATACCGAATGAGATCCGCAATCGTGATGACGAGGAGATCGTGCTTGCGAGCGACGCGGCGGAGATCGGGCACGCGCGCCATCGTGCCGTCGCTGTTCATGATCTCGCAAATCACCGCGGCAGGCGTCAGCCCGGCAATCCGCGCGAGGTCGACCGAGGCCTCGGTCTGGCCGGCGCGGACGAGGACACCGCCCGCACGCGCGCGCAGAGGAAACACATGGCCGGGCCGCGCGAGGTCGAACGGTTGTGTATTCGGATCGATGGCCGTGAGAATCGTGGCCGCCCGGTCCGACGCCGAGATGCCGGTGGTCGTCTTGTACTTCGCCTCGATCGTCACGCAAAACGCGGTGCCGTAGCACGACGTATTGTCCTGGACCATGAGCGGAATCTGCAGCTCGTCCAGTCGCTCGGCGGTCATCGACAGACAAATCAGGCCCCGGCCATGTGTGGCCATGAAGTTGATCGCCTCCGGCGTGACCTTCTCGGCGGCAAGCGCGAGGTCCCCCTCGTTCTCACGGTCTTCGTCATCGACAATGATGACCATGCGCCCCGCGCGGAACGCTTCGACCGCCTCCTCGATCCGCGCAAACGGCAACCGCTCGCGCCGCGCGCCTTTCGCCAAGCGAATTTTCGTGCTCATGGAACTTCACTCACTCGCCGTCACCGCTACGAAGGCGGCGGACCACGAAGTCGACGACCACGAAGGATACGAAGAATCAACCACGAAGAACACGAAGTTCACGAAGAAGGATTCAAATTGGTTTTCTTCGTGATCTTCGTGTCCTTCGTGGTGAAAACCTTCGTGTCCTTCCCGTCCCTTCGTGTCCTTCGCCGTCAGGGCGCCCGGAACTCCAAGAATCGAATCACGTACTTGCCCAGCATGTCGCACTCGAGATTCACCGCGTCGCCGACACGCGTCCTCTGGAGCGCCGTCGCCCGCCAGGTGTGCGGCACAATCTGGGCGTCGAACTCGCCGTTGCGCAGATCGGCAATTGTCAGGCTCACTCCGTCGACGGCAATGGCGCCCTTCGACACCATGAACGGTGCCAGCACTGCAGGATAGGATACCGTGATCCGATGGAACTCGCCCTCCTCGACCACGCTCATGAGGCTGCCGATGCCGTCCACGTGGCCCTGCACGAAGTGGCCGCCAAAGCTCGCACCCACGCGCAGCGGTCGCTCCAGGTTGACCAGGCGGCCGGGCTCGATCTGTCCTAGTGTCGTGACGCGGAGCGTTTCCGGCGAGACGTCAACGCTCCAGGCAGACGAGGTGAGCGCTGTCACGGTCAGACAAACGCCGCTCGTGGCAATACTGTCGCCCACCGACAGCTCGTCGGCAATCGGCGCTGTGATGTGCAGCCGCTCTCCGTGCTCGAAGATCTCCCGCGCGACGATCTCGCCCACCGCTTCGATCAGTCCCGTGAACATCAGGTTATCCACGCCTCACGTCGCCCGTCACGATCACGTCGTCTCCTGCCGTGGTCCGGCGCGTGCCGCTGAGGCGCTCGACGACCGTTTCAGCCGGCATCATCCAGGCCACGCCGCCCGAGCCCAGCACCCGTGGGCTCTGGTGAATCTCCACACGATCGACAACACCCGCGTCCCAACAAGCACGGTGCAAGAGCGCGCCACCCTCGACGAGCAGCGACTGGATGCCACGTGCGTACAGCTCGGCAAGCGCTGACACCAGGTGGCCCTGGTCCAGGCAAACGAGCGTCGCACCTGCCGCTTCGAGCGCACGCACCCGTTCGGCTGCGTCCTCCACGCGTGCTTGCGTTGTGATGATCCAGACAGTGCCACGCTCCGGCGCCGAGAGAAGGCGCGAGGTCGGCGGCGTCCGCAAGCGACGGTCGAACACCGCTCGCACCAGTGGCCGTGCGCGATAGACCTCACGCACGGTCAGCAGAGGATCGTCGACCAGCGCCGTCTCCGATCCGACGCCAACGGCGTCGACCTCCGCACGGAGCCGCTGCACGCGCCGCAGTGCCGCCTCCCCAGTCACTGGCGTGCGCTGACCAGGTGCAGCCGCGATCCGCCCGTCCTGGCTAATCGCAATCTTAATGGTGACATGCGGGCGCCGCTCGCGCAAACCGGTGAAAAAGGCGGCGTTGAGCGTGACAGCCTCGTCGCGGCCAATGCCGACGTCTACGCGGATACCGTGCTCGCGGAGATACTGGACGCCCCGTCCGGCGACCCGGGGGTCGGGATCCTCGAGCGGAATCACGACGCGCTGGATCCCCGAGGCGGCAATCGGTACCACGCACGGGCCGGTCCGGCCCTGGTGGCAACACGGCTCGAGCGTGCAGTACAGCGTGGCCCCCCGCGCGGCGCCACCGGCCTCCTCGAGCGCCATGATCTCGGCGTGCGGTCCGCCGGCTCTGCGATGATGGCCACTGCCGACCAGCACGCCGCTCCGCGACACGATGATCGCGCCCACGAGCGGGTTCGGGCTCGTCTGGCCGCGCCCGCGCTCGGCAAGCCGCAACGCGCGACGCATGAGCTCACGATCGACAGCATCCTGCGCGCTCGCGTCGAGCGACACGGCTACCAGGTCTCCTCGAACAAGGCCTGGACGTACTCGCCAGCCGAGAACGGCACGAGATCCTCGATGGTCTCGCCCGTGCCCACGTAACGAATCGGGAGCCGCAGGTCCTGCGCGATCGCCACGGCGACGCCGCCCTTGGCGGTTCCATCGAGCTTCGTCAGCACGATCCCGTTCACGCCGGCAGCGTTCATGAACTGCTGCGCCTGGACGAGACCGTTCTGGCCGACCGTGGCATCGAGCACCAAGAGGACGTCGTGCGGCGCGCCCTCCACCTCTCGCCCCGCGATGCGCTTGATCTTCTCGAGCTCGTTCATCAGGTTGACCCGCGTGTGCAGGCGTCCGGCCGTGTCGACGATGACCGGATCGCGGCGGCGGGTCTGCGCTGACTTGATGGCATCGAACACGACGGCTGCGGGATCGCCGCCGGGATGGGCGCGAACGAAATCGACGCCGGCGCGGGTCGTCCAAACCTCCAGCTGCTCGACCGCAGCCGCACGAAACGTGTCGGCGGCACACACGAGCGGCGCCTGGCCGGACATTCGAAACAAGTTCGCCAGCTTGCCGACGGTTGTCGTCTTGCCCGTGCCGTTGACACCGACCAGGAGCATGATCCGCGGCGTCGCACCGTCTGGCGGCGGCTGGTTCACCTCGTCGAAGATCTGGAGGATTTCCTCCTGCACGAGGTGGCCCAAGCTCTGACCTCGGCGAGCTCGCTGCCCGACCGTGGCGACGATCCGTTCGGTGGCCGCCACGCCCACGTCGGCCGAAATGAGCAGCTCTTCGAGCGCCTCGAGCGTGTCCACTTCCACGGTGCGCGTCGACGCGCGCTGTTGGTCCGCCGCGCCGGTCAGATCGTCGAACCGGCCGCGGAACTGCTGCTTGGTCCGATCCAGGCTTGCTTTGAGTCGATCGAAGAATCCCATGACGTCCGGCTTACTCCAGCTCATTCCGTTGCGGCCGCGCCATGAGCTCCTCGACGGCAATGCGCGGGGCTTTGCGGTCCCCGAGCACGTCGGCCATCTGCCTCGCAATCGGCAGCTCGACCCCGAGCCGAGCACCGAGCGCCACGGCCGCCTCGGTCGTCTTCACGCCCTCGGCCACCATCTTCATCCCGGCCAGAATCTCGTGCAGGGGACGCCCCTTGCCCAGCTCCACGCCAACATGGTGGTTGCGACTGAGCTCGCCCGTGCAGGTGAGCACGAGATCCCCGAGGCCGCTCAAACCGGCGAGCGTGTCACGCCGGCCGCCAAGAGCGCAGGCCAGCCGGGAGACCTCCACGAGACCGCGGGTGATGAGCGCAGCCATGGCATTGGCACCAAGGCCCAGCCCTTCGACAACACCTGCGGCGATGGCAATCACGTTCTTGAGCGCACCGCCAATCTCAACACCTACCACATCGGTGCTGCCGTAGAGCCGTAGGCTGGGTCCGCGGAACTCCGCCTGCACCCGTTCGACCGCCGCGCTCTCGGTGGAAGCGACGCACACCGCGGCGGGTAATCCGCGAGCCACCTCCGTCGCAAAGCTCGGCCCCGATAACACGACGATCGGGTGTGCCGCTCCGATTTCGTCGTGAATCACTTCGGACACGCGAAGCAGGCTGCCGGTCTCGAGCCCCTTGGTTCCGCTCACGAGGACAACGCCCGGCTCGAGATGTGGCGCCGCAGCACGGAGCACGAGCCGAACGCCGTGCGATGGCACCGTGCAGACCGCGACGCTGGCGCCGGACAGCGCCTCATCCAGACGCGCAACCGGCGTGACGCCATCGGGCAAGACCGCATCTGGCAAGTACACGGCATTGGCGCGCCGCTTGGCGATGTCAGCCGCAAGCGCAGGATCACGCGCCCAGAGGCGCACTTCGTGGCCACGCCGTGCAAGATGAATAGCGAACGCGGTACCCCAACTTCCGGCACCGATAACGGCTATCGTCGACATAAAACGGGGACAGCCCCCGTTTTACGGAACACGTAAAACGGGCACTGTCCTTTGTCTACCATGAAACCATGAAGAAGGAACTGCGTACTTCCTTACGTGTTCCGTAAAACGGGGGCTGTCCCACTGCTGTCCGGTTGACACTTACCGTCTCGGCCGCAAC
>WHTT01000042.1 GCA_009377605.1 Luteitalea sp. | reverse complement strand
AGCCAGTCGTAGCAGATCGCGCAGCCGAGGCGTCCGATAGCCGTGTCCGCAACCGGAAACAGCGGTTCGTCGTATCCGTCGAGATCGTGGGGGCTCGCGTGCACCTCGAACGGGATCCAGGTGTTGACCTTTCGGTATTTGTAGAGAATCCCTGCCGGCCCGATGAGGCAGCTCGTGTTGAATACGACGCCAGGCCAGCGATCGTCCACTTCGAGCATCGAGCCGCTCTGAATATAGATGTCGTGCTCGCGAGCCTTCGCGTGGAGGCGTTCCGTGTGCTCGTTTGGGATAGGCACGGCAAGCTTCTCGAGCAACTCGCCCACGGTGGGAAAGACCGGCGCGGCATGGGCGAACTCCGGAAAGACGAGGAGACGAACCGGAAGGAAGGGTGCCTGGCCGCCGACCGCGGCATCGATCATCGACACCATACGGTCGGTGTTCGCGCGCATTTGGGCGCGCTCGAGCGGGTTCGACAAGTCGGTCTGGCACGCCGCGACGGAATAGCGGAGAGGCGTCATGCTGACAATCGTAGCGAAAAAAGGAACCGGGTACCTTTTCGGTCGCGAAAAGGTACCCGGTTCCTTTTTCACAACGCCAGGAAGGGGCGGCCGGCCATCGCTTGGAGGAAGAGACCGACCATCAGGGCCAGCCACACGGCGGCGCAGGCGCCCATGGCTGTGACGCGTCCTCCTGAGGACCAGTACGGTCGCAGCTGATCCAGCAGATAACCAGCAATCGGGAAGATCTGCAACGAATGGAGTCCGAGGAAATGTGCTACGCGCAGGTCGCCCGCTCGGGTGCTCCAATTGAGGAACGGCAGGCCAGGTCCGCCATCGGGGAGCGCCACCGTGTGGGCACTTGCAGCGACCATCGCAAAACCCTCGACTGTCGCCAGCAGGAACAACACCAACCCGAAGCGCAGACCCCACAGATACGCCACGCGCGGCGCCGCCGTCGGCCCGCGTAGCAGCCACAGCAATCCGATACCTAACACGGTATTGAGACTGATCATCGCACCCATGAGCTGAAACACGCCTGCATCGAAGGCAGTTGCATTGTTGAAATGCGACGTCGTCCCGCGCGCGGCCTGCATGCCAATGCAGGCAATCTCGGTCATCATCGCCAGAGCAATGCCCCATCGCACCGTGGAGCGCAGCGCTCCGCCTTTCTGCGCTTCGCCCATATACCACGCGACCGTGAACGCGTAGAGCGCGATCGAGAGGGCAAACTTGAGTGGCTTGATCCAAGGATTGATCCCGGCGACAAGGCGGGTGTCGAACGGCAGCAGAAGGACCATCACCAGCGCGAGCGCAAGATTGATCACCCCGACCCACGCGAGCAGGGCGTCACGTCGGAAGATCTCGCCGACGTACCAGCTCAAGAGCTCACGAGGTCCAGGTCGTGC
Organism: Luteitalea sp.; assembly: GCA_009377605.1. Taxonomy (NCBI): domain Bacteria; kingdom Pseudomonadati; phylum Acidobacteriota; class Vicinamibacteria; order Vicinamibacterales; family Vicinamibacteraceae; genus Luteitalea; species Luteitalea sp. The sequence goes on along the minus strand of WHTT01000042.1, from coordinate 52,938 downwards.
GCCCGCCAGGCCCGGAGGGCCAGGTAGGCCAGCAGGCCGATTGGACCGAGCATGAACGTCAGAATCAGACATGGCACCACCATGAGGTGCGGCACGCCGGCGCGCCGCGCATCCCGTGTCTCCCAGGCGCCGATGAAGAGGTCGAAGGCCAAGTAGTGGACCCACCCTGCCAGCAGCAACACCGGTTGCTCGAACAGGCGCGCCACATCTTGAAGCGATCCGAAGCCACCCTCTGCACCGAAGAAGCTCGTGGCGATCAGCACGAGGTACACCGTGGCCAGCAGCAACGGGATGACAACCGCCGCCACGAGCCGGGGTGTCCGATAGTGCGGGACGACCACCAGCAGCAGCCAGCCGACCATCGCTACGATGTTACAGGCGCCGAAGAGCTGCTCTAGCTCGGTCATCGTGACAACTCCAAGACGAGGACCGAGGCGTCGGGATCCGGCGCGGCCCTCGGAACGCCGATCGTAAGGTCCTCGGCGCTGGACGATATCTCGGGCAACTTACTCGCACAGCCATTGTACCCAAAGCGGCTGATACACTAGGCGCAGAACATGTCCGAGGTTCGTCACGCGCTTCGGAGGCTGCTCCAGCGGCCCGGTCCCACGGCGGCGTGTGTATTTGCCCTCGCGCTCGCCATCGGCGCCGTTGCCACAATGGCCGGCATCGTCAGCCGGATCCTCATCGAGCCGCTCCCTGTCGACAAGCCCGACCGTCTCGTCACATTCCATACGCGGTCGGACTTCGGGCTGAGCGATGGGTTTCCGTACGAGGCCCTTCTTCGCATTAGAGAGTCGTATGACACGTTCACCGGCGTTACTGGTATCGCCATGCAGGCAGTCGCGCTCACGTCGCACGGCGTGACGCGCGATGTCCAAGCGCTCTTCGTCACACCAGACTACTTCCGACTACTCGGCGTGAGGTTGCCGGTCGGCCGAGACTTCACGCCAGCGGACAATCGGCCCGGTGCTCCTCTCGCAGCCATTCTCAGTTACAGATTCTGGAACAACACGTTCGAGCAGGGCTCGGAGGCAATCGGGACGGCGATCCGAGTGAGCGACGTTCCAGCCACGATCATTGGTGTGGCACCGCGCGGCTTCAGCGGTACTCGCCTAGCGATCTCCGAAGCGCGCGATAACCTGGCAACTGCCCGACGGCGGGGACTAGGCGGGTGGCACAACTATTGTGCCTAACTCGTTCCAGAACGAGTTCATGCGTATTGCCAATGTGAAGTGATAAATCAATCCCCTCAGGTTCTCGTGCCACGTCCGGGGAGGCATTGCATCCCGTGGCTATAGCAAAACCCAGCCTAACGCTCCCGCGCCTTCTGATGGAACCGGCGCGCCTTCGCGCGGTTGCCGCAGACCTTCATGTCGCACCAGCGGCGTGTCTTGTTGTGGCTCTGGTCCAAGAAGAGCCAGGCGCAGGTCGGCGCGGCACACTCGCGCACCGAGGAGACACGCTCAGACGTGAGCAAGTCGACCGCGGATTGTGCGATCGGCCACAGCATGCGCCCAAGCGCGGTGGGCTCGTCCCGTGTCCATTGCCACTCGAAGTGATCACCGGCCGCTGTGAGCCGGCGATGCCGCAGCGCATCCGCTATAAACGTGTTGAGCTCGTCGAGGTCCCCCGGCGCCACTTGGCGCCGTGCCGCAACCGCAGAAAAGGCCCGGAAGATGACATCGCGCAGCCGCCGCGCGCGCGCGAGCACCGAGCGTGCAGTACGGGGCGCCTTCGCGCCTTCGCGCAGCAGAAGCAGAGCTTCGCGCGGCGAGACAAGGCTCGTCTGCCGGCTCCAAGCCACCAGCGCGCCATAATCTTTCAAGAGGTCTCGGCGATGGTCCGGGCCTGTTAACGTGTTTGCGAAGTCGAGGCAGAGCTCACCCGCCGTCAGCTCAAACTCGATATCGGCCTTGGCTGCGATAGCTGAGCTCATGCTCCCGTCGTTGGTAACCATCATATGGCAATTGACAGGTTATACGATGTCGCATAGAATTGTAACCTGTTAATTCGATGTTGATGGTTACTAGTCATACCACGATTGTAGAGGCGCAATGCCCTCGAGCCCATCCCGAACGCTCGTCGCCCTGTCCTTCTTCGCGATCTACGTGATTTGGGGGTCGACGTACCTCGCGATTCGATTTGCCGTCGAAACGGTGCCACCGCTGACGACCGCTGCGATGCGACATAGCATCGCCGGCTTGTTGCTGTTTGCGTGGGCGTATAGCCGCGGGTACCGGCCCACATGGCGCGAGTGGAAAGCAGCCGCGGTGGTCGGCTTCCTCTTCTTCCTGCTGGGCCACGGCGGCCTCCATTGGGCCGAACAGACCGTGCCCTCCGGTCTTGCGGCGCTGATTGTTGCCACCGAGCCCATCTGGCTGGCAATCCTCGTCGCCCTGCCACCGGGCGGCACGCGACCGACCGGGCGTGCGATCGCCGGCCAGGCTATTGGGCTGGCAGGCGTCGCGCTGCTGATGGGTCCGATGAGCACCGAGAGCTCGTCGGCCGGCTTACTGGTCGGCACCCTCGTGATTCTGGGCGGCACGCTCGCATGGACGCTTGGTATCGTCTACGCCGCGCGCGCGCCAATGCCGCGTGATCCGCTCGCTCGCGCAGCGCTGCCGCTCCTCGCCGGCGCGGCCTGGCTGTTGATCGCGTTGACGGCTGCAGGAGAGCCGGCCAGGCTCGCTGCGAATCCTGTGTCGCTCCGGTCCGCGCTCGCCGTGGGATACCTGGTTACGTTTGGCTCGCTCGTGGCGTTCACGGCGTACACCTGGCTGCTCGGCCACTTTCCAGCAACACTGGTCGCGACCCACACATACGTGAACCCTGTGGTGGCTGTTTGGCTCGGCTGGGCGCTTGGCAACGAGGCGATCACACCGCGTGTCCTGATCGCTGGCGCGATGATCGTCGTGGCCGTAGTGCTCGTGAACGCCGGCACCCGCATTCCCGCTCGGCAGCAGTCGCGAGCGCCCGCCGGCGCCGAAGCGGGCCCTGCCTAAGTGCCTGCTGATCTGAATTCGAAAACAATTGTGCACGGCGAGGGAGGCACGCGGACAGACGCATTCATTTCGGGGAACCGAGCAGTCGCAGCTGCGCGAAGATTCAAACGCTCAACCAGTGGCGACGGCGGGCGGATACGACTCCCAGAGGTCTTGTGTGGACCAGTCAACTTTGCCCATCCACCCGAGCTGCCGATCGTGGACCAGCTCGCCACGGACCATGTCCTCACCGTCCACGAAGATGAGCGGCTGGCGCTTTGAAGCGATCTCCACGAAAGGGGTTTGCTCATGCATCCGCAGATCTTCGAGCCGCAGCCGCCCTAGCGCGTCGACGTGGTTGAAATCGGCTTTGAGAGTGATCATCACGGCATCCAGCGATTGGGTTGCGGCACCGGATTGGCCTCCGGCAAGCCCAGAATCGCATCGAACTGCTCGGGAGTCAAACCAGTGAGGTCGTGGTGGTGCGGCGGTCCAGATGATGGCCTGAGAAGCCCGCCCGTCGCCAGAACGGCTCCAACATGGCTGCGGGAACTCGCGGTGCTGTACGAGACCGGCAGACGGTCGACTACCGACGTGCCATGCTGGTCTCGATCGGAGAGATAGGTCGGCCGACCGCCCGCGTGTTGTATTCGGCGCGATAGCGCCTGTGCGCAGGCGTGTCCGGGTAGGCTTCCGGCGCCGGGTACGGATAGTTGGTCATGTCGTGGAACGGCAAGGGCAGGGTGAGATCCGGGCTGGCGGAGTTCAGATCCATCTCCTTGCTGAAGCCGTCCGCGTAGAGGAGGAACGTTCGCGTCTGACCTTCCGGGAGAGGTGCCAGAGCGGTGGCGTCGAATGAGAGCGCAATCTCGTCGCCTGGTCGAGCGACCACGAACTTGTCGTCTGCCATCTGGAGCAACGGGCGAACATCTCCTTCACGCGTATAGCGTCCTCGCATCACCTTCCACGGCGAGAGGAAGCTCACCCGGTCGTAATCGAAGTCCAGCGGCTGGCTGTCGTCCGCTGTCACCGCAGCTTCGTCGGAAAAGCCGCGCCACGCCAGACGGGCTCCGACAGGATCGAGCTGCTCCCACTTCAGTGGCTCGCTCTCCGTCTCGTTCTCGATCACTGACACCGGCGTCGCCAGTCGGATGAGATCCCAATACACGCGCATCGACGTGACGATGCGCACCTCGCGGTTGTCGGAGAGCCATTTCCCCGTGAGATCGACAGGCACGGTCTGCGGCCGGCCCACCGGAATGCCAATGTTGTCGATTACCGTCTGCCAGCGACCGCGCCCGTCCTTCACCTGAAGAGACGGCGGCACGAGCGCGAGGCCAGCCTGGTGGGCGGCCAGGTTGTCACTCGAAAACGCGTAATCGGTCCAGCCGGTCAAGAGCAGTAGCTGGCCGTCGGACTCGCTCGTCCCGGACAAGGGGTGCGACGGGCTCAAGTCCAGCGTCAACGCGTGCAGCTTGGCATAGCCGCGAATCTTCTCGAGCGGCAACCGATCGACGAAGCGCCGGTCCAAGCGCGCGATCCGATCAATGACGTCACGGCCGGCATGGTCAAGGGCGCGCGCCGGCACGCGGGAATCCCTCACGGCAAAGAGCCGAAACGGCTTTGGCGTGTGCGTCATCCCCTCGTTTGGATACACCTCCTCGTCTGCGCGGTGCGTCACGACCACGAGCCTCGCGTGATCCAGATACAAGGTCTCCTCGAGCTCGTTGGTGACGCGGAGCTCGTAGCGCCCGTCGCGCGCACGCAGTTGGTCGCCCCGAATACGCACGTACTCGATCGGATCCGGAGTGTTGAAGACGCCGGGCGCGACAAGGTAGCCCATCTCGCCACCACCGAGAAAGTCGGTCACGAACTCGAATTGGTCGCCGTTCCAGGTGAAGAGATAGGGGCAGGAAGAGGGTTTGCGGTCGAGCTCCGTCAGCGAGACGACCTGCGTATCGTCGGCAGCCGCCGGTGCCGGAGGAATCTCTGCCTGCAAGATGCCAGCTGGCCAGAGCACGCGGACGACATCGGCACTCGTCCGCTGGCCGAGGCCAAAGCTGATGTCCGCCGGCGCAGAAGCGGGCCAGGCACTCACGTACTCGAGCTTTTGCCACAGTGAGCCGGCTCGCATCTCGATCTTCGCGCCATACGCGCTGCGGTTGCTGACCTGCGCGGTCAGGCGAACCTGAACGGAGCGGTTCGCGTTGCCACCCTCGTTGCGCCAGACCGTGATCGTGCCATCGGCGCCGCGGACGACCAGATCCGTGTCTCCATCGCCATCGAGATCACCGGTTGCAAAGCTGGCATGCTCGGACCCGGCATGTTCGGCCCCTTGGCGAAGCGGCGCGGGGAGTGCCTTCTCTGAAACGTCGTCCCACCGCGCACCGAGGTTCCTCCACAGACGAAATCCCTGCGCGGTCGACACGAGCAGATCCAGCAGCCCGTCATTGTCGTAATCGAGAAATTGCGAGAGACCCGGGGACTCTGGATTCGGGCCCGATTTGGAAGAGCTGAAGCTCCCGTCACCGGTGCTCAGGCTCAGCGTGCCCCGCGCGGCGGCACCTTCATCGTCTGCGCCGAAAAAGAAATCCGTGAACCCATCCTTGTTGACGTCGGCGGCAGCGGAGGCCGAAGTCGGGGTCGTGGGAAGACCAAGCTCGGACGCCACGTCCTGGAACGTGCCATCCCGCATGTTCCTGAAGAGACGCGACGGCTGACCCGATCCGACGATCAGCAGGTCCACGTCTCGTCGATTGTCCACGTCGGTCGGCACGACCTGTGCGCCCGCGACAACGCCAACGCGCGCAGCCTCCGTGATATCGGCAAACGTCCCGTCGCCGTTGTTGCGCAACAGCAGACTGCGCGCCCCGGTCTGTGCGCCCGGCTGACGGGGCTCCGCGGCGATGAGCGCCAGGTCGAGATCGCCGTCATGATCCAGATCGACGAAGCTCGCCCCGACGTGCGGACCCGCAGGCTGTGGCACCTTCGCGGTCTTGGTCTCATCCTCGAAGCGGCCGCTCTCACTCTGCCGCAACAGGCGGTTCCCGCCGGCGCCAAGCAAGAAGAGGTCGACACGGCCGTCATTGTCGTAGTCGCCGCCAATGGCGGCAAAGGGCTCGATCGAAGCCACCGCTGTCCCAAGGCCAACCCGCTCCGACACATCCGAGAATTGGCCCTCGTCATTCGCGTAGGCTCTCAGCGAGCCTCCCGCGCCAGGTGGATCCCGCTCCGCGCGAAGCAGGTCGAGATCACCATCGCGGTCGAGATCTAGCAGCGTCACGCTTCCACCAGGCTGTGCGCCGACTTCGGAAGGAGCTTTCTGCACCTCGTCTGCGCTCGCCGCCTCGTCCGGCAGCGCATCTCGAGAAGCGACGAACGTCACGGCGGGCGTCGCCTCGTCTACCAGCCCCGGCTCCGCTCCGGTCGACGTGATGGCCTCGGCGTAGCGCCCTTGTTCCAGGTAGGCGTTGGAGAACGTGGTCGCCACGCCGCTCTCACGCAGCTTCTGGAACCGCGCCATGGCTTTGGTGCCCTCGTCACGACGGCCTGCACGCATGAACGCCACGGCAAGGCTGTACGCCGCCGTCGCGTTGTAGGGCTCCGCCTCGACGGCGCGCTCGAATAGCGCGTTTGCAGCGTCGTACCCCCGCTGCTGCATCTCGAGCTGTCCCAGGTTCACCAGCGCGCCGACATCGCGCGGATCAATCGCGAGGACACGCTCGAAGGCCGCCTTCGCCTCGTCTATGCGGTTCTCCGACTTCGCGATGAGACCGAGGACGTAATGCGCCTGCGGTCGATCCGGTGCCCCCTGCGCCGCCGCCTCCGCCTCGGTGCGCGCCGCCGTCAGATCGGGAACGTAGAAATGAGCAATGGCAAGATTCACGCGGGCGATGACGAGATCCGGTGCGGCAGCAAGCGCCTTGCGAAAGCTCTCGACGGCGCTCTTGGCATCGAACTGCTCCAGCCGTGCGACACCGATATTGTTCTCGCGATAGGCCTCTTCTTGCTTGGCAGACACAGCGCCGCTATCCGCCTCCTGCGACCGCCCCTGAAGCCAGGCGCCGACAACGACCAGGGTGAGGCCAACCAGGGCAAGCGTGTTTTGACGACGTGACATCTCTGGAAATGAATTCCCGATTGCTACTTCGTGTTCGACGAATCCGTCGCGCCTATGAACGGGACTCGCCGCACGATACCTTTACCTTCGCGCACGATGACCGTCTGGCCGGCATCGACTGCGCCAACGCGATCGACTCGCCCGCTCGGCCATCGGACGTCGAGCGCGCTCACGCGCGGCGCACGGCCAAGACCAAACGTCACGGCCAGGTCGCTCTGGGAGAGATAGCTCGAGCCCGACTTCACCAGCGCCCAGCGCTTCTGCCCCTTCGCCACAGTCGCCACGACCTTGGCGCCAAGGCCGCTTCGGTTCGACACGCTGCCGATCGTGGCGACGCGCAACGCGTGCTGCTCGCTTGCCCCGTCATTCCGCAGGAGTCGCGCCGGCCCGTTGTTGGCCGTGACGACGAGGTCCAGGTCACCATCGTTATCGTAATCGAGATAGGCAGCGCCCCGCCCGACAATGGGCTGCTGGAACGCTTGGCCCACTGCGGCCGACACATCCACGAAGCGCTTGCCGCCCTGGCTCCGGAATAGCTGCGGCCGTTGTGCGTAGGTCACGTTGGGCTGCACACGGTTGATGTCGTCTGCGACATGGCCGTTGACGGCGAGGATATCGAGCCAGCCGTCGAGATCATAGTCGAAGAAGAAGCAGCCAAAGGTGAGCGTGAGCAGCGTTTGTCGGCCAAGGGCCGAGGGTGGTGCCTCGTCAATGAAGAGCCCATTGCCCTCGTTGTGATACAAGGCCATCATCTCGTTGGCGAAGTTGCCGATGATGAGGCTCTGGCGGCCACTGCCGTCGTAGTCGGCCGCATCGACGCCCATTCCTGCCCGCGCAACGCCGGTCTCGTCGAACGCGACGCCTGCCGCGACCCCTTCATCGGTGAACGTGGCGTCGCCGTTGTTGCGATATAGGCGGTTCGGCTGCGTGTCGTTGGCGACGAAGAGATCCGGCCAGCCATCATCGTCGTAGTCGATCACCGCCACACCCAGCGCCTTGGACGTTGGATCGTGGAGCCCCGCCCGCTCGGTCACATCGTCGAAGGTGCCATCACCCTTGTTGCGATACAGCCTTGGCGTCTGCCCTGCGTACGACTCCGGCGTGCAGTACGACTTGGTCTTACCGTCGAGCGTGCAGAAAAGGTCCTTTTCGATCGACCACTGCACGTAGTTGGCCACGTACAGATCCAACCGGCCATCTTTATCGAAATCGAACCACATCGCCCCCATCGAGAAGCTGGTATCGCCGACGCCGGCGCGCTTCGTGACGTCCTCGAACCGTCCCTCGCCGTCGTTTCGAAACAGCCGGTTCGGGCCAAGCGCCGTGACGTAGAGATCCACGTCACCGTCATTGTCATAGTCGGCCGCCGCGCCACCCATGGCGTACGCGTCGAAGACGAGGCCCGCGTCACGCGTCGCGTCCATAAAGGTCGCGTCACCGTTGTTGCGATAGAAGGCCGACCGGCTCTGCTCTTTGCCGTGGCCAGGCCAGGCCCTCGAGTTGACGAAGAAGAGGTCCTGGTGGCCGTCTCCGTTCGCATCGAGGACAACCACGCCGGAGCCCATGGTCTCTGGGAGGTACTTCTTGCCGAACGCGCCGTTGGTGTGACGAAAGCGAATGCCGGCCTCTTTGGTCACATCCGTGAAGACGGACGTGGAGGAGTCGGTCGCACGCGCCGAAGCAAGCAGAAGGATCGCCAGAACCAACACGAGCCCGGCAGGCCTAAAGGCCTGCGCTACAAAGACTGCGCGCAAGTTTGTCATCGTGATCCACGGCCGGCAGACGGTGGTAGGGCGCGTTCGCCGAACGCGCCGCCAGGACGCCTCGGCGAGGCGTCCCTACCTACTGATTCTGTCCGATATCGCGCGGAATCGCGAGGGCTGACATCCACCGACCGGTGCTCGTGGATGGGCTGCCGCTCGTTGTTGTCGTCCGGGTGGAGCTGACGATACGGACCGGTGATCGCCTGCGAGGCCTCGTCTGCCTTGAAGCGCTCGTAGAGCTTCTGCTCGCGAGCCGCCCGTTCACGGTCTCCGACGCCACGGTAGCAGAGCATGAGATTGTAATGCGCCTGCAGGTCCTCCGGGTCAATCGTGAGGACATGCTCGAGCTCCGCTATCGCCTCCTCGTAGCGGCGCTTCAAGAAGAGGACGCGTGCAACCTGGTTGCGGACTACCCGGTCCCGCGGGTACTGTGCGGCAGCCTTGCGCAGATGAGCGAGCGCGTCGTCATAGCGCCCGGCGTTTTTGAGCACCGTGCCAAGAAAGAAATGTGCCGCGGCGAGATTCTCATCCACCGTGAGTGCTTTCCGCAGCATCGCCCCGGCCCCTTCGAGATTGCCCTCTTGGATGCGTGCCCGCGCGACGTTCACCCAGCCGTCCGCGTAGCCGGGATCCGTCTCGGTCACCTTGAGGAACGCCGCCTCGGCGCCCTTGAGGTCGCCTTGCAACAGCAAGCCGATCCCGTAGTCGTTCCAGCGCTCGCGCACCGAGGCGTGGAGGTACGGCGACTGGTCGGGTAACGGCACGCTTGCCGGCAGCACGCGAAGCTCCGCCTGCTGCTCGGCCATCACGGTTACCGGAAGGTCTGGAATCTCCTTGATCTTCCCGGACACGTCCGAGGTATCGCCGCTGAACACCCACCGGCCGGAATCGTGGCTGGGCGCGAGCGCGTAATCACGATGCGTAGGATCACGTATGCCGGCAAACGCCCACTGGGTGTTCCACCACATGAACTTGCGGTAGTTCACCTTGGCGGTGATGAAGATGCGCTCCCCGGCATCCGGCGGAATCCGCAACCGATAGTGGAGCGTGTCGGCGGCACCCGGTGGAATGAGGCGCACGTAGGCGACAGAGCGGGCCATCCAGGCGTTGCGCTTGTTGATGGGATTGCCCTGGCCATCGAGCAGCAGGCTCCGATAGAAGTGCGCGCCAGGCTCCACCGGACCCTTGCCTCCGTCTTCTATCTGCCCACTGTGGAAAATCTTGCGTCCGGTCTCATCTCGTGCTTCGAGCTCGACCCACACGTCGAACGCATCAACGGTCCCGCCTGGAAAGAAGTGCCCGACACCGCGAGTGCGGACGACGACCTCCAGGCGGACCGACTCGCCGCGTTTGACGCTTGCATCGACGTGGCCAAGCGGACCAACCACTTCGACCGGCGGCGCAATGAACGCCTGGCTCGCGCCGAAGTTGGCTGACTCCTCACCGACAGCAAACGTGCTCGCAATCTCCGGTTCCTCGCGTGGTGCACTCACGGGAGCCGCGTCCGCTGTTTCGTCTGTGCGGGCGAAGCCAAAGATGTCCACCGTGATCTGTCCGTTTCGCAGGAAGTCCTGCACCACCTTCAACTGCTCATCGTCACGATTGACGTACGGCAGCGCGGTGTTCGCCCCAGGAAAGCGGTGAGAGCGGACCTTGCCGTCCGTCGCCGCCGGATCGTCCGAGTCGACGAGCGGCATGTGGCAGTCCCTGCACGTCTGCGGCTCTGGCGGATAGTAGAACGAGCGAGCGCCTTGTCCGGACACGCCGGACGCTTGCCAGTTGTCGTAGTCGTTGAAACCGCGGAACCAGCGGTAGTTGTTCACCGGCAGGTCGAGATGGACCTTGTGGCACGTAGAGCAGAACTCCGGCGTCTGCTCGGTGTGGAATGGCTTGAGGAACGTCTCGCGGTGCGGCTGCGGGTCGAGCTCCAGCAGCTTGTCGTGCGTCCAGCGCAGAAAGGCATTGTCGCTCGTGGCCAAGTCGTGCAGGGGTGGATACTCGACGATGAAGTCGCCCTGCCCCATCGAGCTCTTGACGTGCGTCATGGCATGGCACGACGTGCAACCGAGTCCCGCCTGCGCTTCAGGCGTATCGATCTGCTCGACGGCCGGCCGATCGAAGCGACCATTGAAGAACATCGCGTGGTCATGGCAACCGGCACACCACCGCGATGGCTTCGTCCCAATGACATCCTGCATGTACTCAATCGACTTGCGGTACCACTGGTTGTTGAACGATGAGAAGTGGTGCGCAGACGAGGACCACTGTTCGTAAACGTCTTCGTGACAGCGGCCACACTCCTGACTTGTGAGGAAGAAGTTCGCAGGGATGATGCCATCGACGTTGGTGTTGGCCGATGACGGCCAGAAGGGGCTGGTAGGGCCGGCGCCCTCGTCGGTCATGCTCGCCGGCACGGTCTTTGGGTTCGCAATTCGATGGATGGTTCGGCGGGTCGCGTCATGGCGGGCGAGCCGCGCGGACGCCGCCACGCCAAACAGGAGGACTACGCCAATCGCGCCAAGCAACCAGCGTCGCTCCGGTGCCACCAGCAAGCGCGCGGCCAGGGTGAGGTGAACGAGCACGACCACGCTGCCGGAGACACTCAGCAGGATGTGGTTGTACAGCAGCCAGTAGTAAGGACGCGTCGCGCCAAGCCAGGCAACGAGCAAGCCCAGGACCAAGCCGGCGGCCAGCAACATGAGGCCGACCGCGAGCAGCGCCGGGACCCTGATGCGCCGGCGTGTTACCGCCCAGGCCGTAGCAATGGCGAGCGCCATGCCGCCGACCGGATGCAGGACCACGTTGACGAAGTAGAAAGCCGTCGCCTCAGCGTACGCGGCGAGATAGGCGCTGTTGGCGAGCAGGAGCAGGAAGCCGGCCACCAACCAATGAGCCGGCATCAGCCGCCGTATTGGCATGGTTCAGTCAACGTCGGGGCAAAGAATGGGTCAATAGTACAAAAACGCTAGGCGCCGAGAAAAGGAACCGGGTACCTTTTCCGGCTGCATTCGTTCCCGGAAAAGTTACCCGGTTCCTTTTTCTCGGCGTGCATCAGAACGTATAGCGCACGGCAAACTGGAGCCTTCGCATAGGTGCCGTGCCCTCGAAGGCGGTTCCCGTGATGCGGCCCGCGTTCTCGTTCAGGTCGCCGGCCACCCCAATCGTCGTATCCGGAAGCCCCAAGTTGACATGGTTGAAGAGGTTGAGCGCTTCGATGCGTATCTGTAAGTCGCCCGTCGCGCCCACGCGAAAGTGCTTGAAGAGCGACGCGTCGGTCTGCCAGAACGTCGATCCACGCAGCGCGTTCCGCTCCAGGTTGCCGAAGCTGCCGCGGGCTGGGCGGCCAAAGGCGCTGCCCGCCTCGCCGATCGGCGTGACGTTGAACCACTGGTCTCTGGTCTTGGGTCCCTCGGGATCGCCGATGAGATCCGGACGATTCGGTCCCACGTCGCGATCGTCCGCCGCTCCTCGGTAATTCACGTTGAAGGGCAAGCCGCTCATCCAGGTGTGGTTGGCATTGACTTGCCACCCGCCGACGATGTACTCCAGCGCTGGAGCGATATCTGACAAGAACAGCCGATCGCGGCCAATGGGAAGCTCCGTAACGAGCGAGGCGACAATCGTATGGGTCCGATCCCAGTCCTGCACCCCTTTCTCGAGGTCGGAGTCCCAGAAGAAGCCGCCGCCGCCCTGCCCGACCGCCTTTTGAAGCGTGTAGGAGATTCGATAGCTGTACCCGTTCGAGAACCGTTTCTCGAGCTTTGTTTGCAACGCATCGTACCAGTTGTTCGCACAATTGCAGAAGTACCCGATGTCCTGCGTCCACCCGAAGCTGCCGCCGTAGTTCCCGACGGCGGTACGGCGGCCTTCGAAGAACGGACGACGCTCGTCACGCGAGAGGCTCTCTGCAAAACCGTCGATTGTTGGTTCGTTGACGTTGGTCTCGGGTCCGTCACCAGCGAACACGTTCTCACCACGATTGCCTACGTAGCCTACTTCGATCGAGAGATCATCTTGGAGCTGCCGCTGGACGAAGACGTTGAAGGCGTCGATGGCCAGCGGTCGCTGCTTGTCGGGCAGTGCGCGCGCGCTGACGCCTACCGGCAAGGGGAACCGCCCGTCGGAGGGCACGTCCGGGAACGGGGGCGGAGCTGGCCCTTGCGAGAGCGAGAACACCGAGTCGAAATCCGACGGGGGGTTCATGCTCTGCACCGCGAGCACCGGCAGGTTCTGCGTCACGCTGTGGCCGAAGAGCGAGCCGAAGACGCCCAGGTCGTACGCGCGACCGTATCCGGCGCGAATCACCGTCTTCTCGTCGAGCTGGTAGGCTGCGCTCAAGCGCGGCGCCCAGTTGAACGAATTCTCGACGTCGCCGTTGAGGCCGATGTCGCCGACCCCCACCACTTTCATCTCGCCGGTATCGAGGTCGAGAAATCCTGCATTCCCGGCGCCGTTGATGGTCTGCGGATTGATGACGTCGAGGCGCAAGCCGTAGTTGAGCGTCAGCTTCGGCGTGGGACGCCACGTGTCCTGCGCGTAATAGAAGTGGCGCCATTGCCGTTCCTTCGCATCGGTCACAGTGCTGGCGTAGCGGCTGAATCTGCTCACGTCGCCGAGCAGGAACGAGGCGATCGGCAACCCGCCGACGCCACCCGGGCCAGCGGTGCGTGATTGCAGGAAGGTCAGCTCGCCAGAGCGATGGTTATCGCTCGGCACGCGCAAGTTGTAGGCCCGTCGGACGTCGATGCCGAGCTTGACGGTATGGTCGCGCCACAGCTTCGTCAGGTTGCCGACGATCTGCCATTGCTGCTCATCTTGCTCCAGCGGGCAGTTACAGCGGTTCACACCGAGGCCCGATCCGAGCTCGAAGAACCGGTCCTCGTCCTCCTCACCGATGAACATGGCCGGCAAGCCGGAGGTGAAGTCGGTGTCGAGGTTCAGGCCCGGGATGCCGGCGTCGGCGGCCGGCGTCGTGCCGTAGTCGAACGGCAGGACGTCGACCCGATAGCGAAACCATCCGAAGCGGAAGTCTGCCAACAGTGTCGAGCTGAAGGCCTTGTCAACCCCATACGCGAGGCTCTGGTTACGAACGTCTGATACACCGCCGAGCTCGATGGCATCGCCACCCGCCTCGGCGAAGGCCGGCTGGCCATCGCGCGCGAAGTCCTGAACGCTGTAGCGTCCGAATGTGTTGAGGCTCTCGCTCAGCCGCCCGTCGAGGCGCAGGTTGAACGAGTTCTCATCGAACGTATCGGTGACCGACGCCACGTAGTTGTCGCGCGTGCCATTTTGCGTCCCTGGCGCATTGGGCATCGGCACGAGCTCGAGGACCGCCTGCGCCTGAGGCGACAATCGCGACGCTGGAACCCGGTTACCGGGGAACGGCTGGCGGCCTCCTGGACTGCCCGCAGCGCCGGTCGCAGGATCGTAGATGGTCGCACTATACGCGCTCAGATCACCGCGACGCGCCTCCTCGGTCGGCACGGTCAGCAGCAGCGAGCCGCCCTGTTCGGTTCGCGTCCCCTGATAGTCGCCGAAGAGGAACCACTGATTCCGCCGTAGGGGGCCACCCAACGATCCGCCGAACTGGTTCCGCTTGCTTGGCGGGATGAAGCGCCCCGTCACCGGATCCGGCTGGAACTGGGTGAACGGGTTGCGCGCCTGAAACCTGTCGCCTTGATAGAACTCGAAGGCGCTCCCGTGCAGCTCGTTCGTCCCGGACTTGGTACGCACGCTCACCACTCCGGCCAGGGCCTGGCCAAACTCCGCTTCGTAGTTCTGCGATGTGATCTTCATCTCCGCGACGCCCTCGAGCGTGGCGTTGATGACGGCGATACCGAGGATCGGGTCGCGATTGTCGGTGCCGTCGAGCTGGAAGCCCGTTTGGCTGAAGTGCTGTCCGTTCACCTGAATCTGCGTCGACCCTTGCGGATTCTCACTCGCGGCGTGCTGCCATTGCAGCTGCTGGGTTCCCGGTGTCAGGAGCAGGAACTTCGTGGCGTTGCGATCCAACACGGGCAGGTCGGTCACCTGCCGCGTATCGAAGGTCGTCGCGACATCGGCACGGTCGGTCTTGAGCAGCGGCGCGCCGCCCGTGACCGTCACCTCCTCCGCCATCCCGCCAACCTCCAACGTGAAGTTCACGGGTGTCTGCGTGTCGACGCTCACCGTGACCTGTGGGACGATCGTCAGCTTGAAGCCTTGCAGCTCCGCTTTGATCTCGTAGACCCCAGGCACGAGACGATCCTTCACGTAGAAGCCGGACGCGTTGCTCACCACGGCGTCGGTGGTCTGACGCTCGACACTCGTGATCGTGACGGTGACGCCGGGGAGAATACCGCCGCTCTCATCCGTGACCCTCCCACTGATGCTGCCGTACACGGCTTGGGCGGCAGCGCTCGCTGTCAGGCCTAGGGCAATGCCAAGGCAGGCAAGCCACGTCAAGAAGTGGCGACGGAGGGCCAGCCAACAGATAGAGCACCTGGACACGCTGGACATAAGTACCCCCGAAGCAGGCCGCGGTTCGACGCCGGCGGTGGCGAGCGCTCATGATCTCGGCGCGGCCGCCGCATCGGACAGCTGCCGCGCGCGCACGCCTCCGCTTCTCGAAGGGCGGCGGGTGAGGTGAAACGTTTAATGCCTAATGCTACGGAGGTCACGCGCAGGAGTCAATACGAGGGGCGAGGGGCGAAGGGTGACTAGGTGACAAGGTGAACGGGTGGCTCGCAGCATATCAAGCCCACATCAAGCGACGGAAAAGCGTAGACCGATTTGAAAAGCGTCGCCCCGCTTCCACGCCAGTGCATCGAACTACCCCTCACCTTGTCACCCCCTCACCTTGTCACCCCCTCACCTTGTCACCCCCTCACCTTGTCACCTTCTCCCGCCTACCGGCGCTGCGGGAGCTTCTGCATGATCGCCAGCTCGCGCTTGGCTTCGTCCGTTCGCCCCAACTGCTGCAACACGCGCGCGAGCATGTAGCGGGCCTGGCGGTTGTTTGGATCGTATTGGACGGCACGGCGCAACATCCCCTCCGCGGCGGCTGGCTGTTCCATGCGCATGTACGCGCGGCCCAGCAGGATGAACGGCGCGCTGTAGTAGGGATTGATCCAGATGGAGCGTTGCAGCGCGGCGATGGCCGGCTCCCATTTCTGGAGATGCACGTACGCGTCGCCGAGCTGCGAGAACGCCATGGCATCGGAGGGGTTCACCTCGAGCTCCTTCTCCGTCCAACGAACGGCCTCGTCGTACCGCCCGGCGAACAACGCGAGCTGGCCCAGGAGGAAGTGTGCGCGCGGGAGCTTCGGATCCTTCATGACGGCCTGCTCGAGCGCGGCTTCTGCCGACTTGTTGTGCTCGTGGCGGATCATGAGCTGTGCCGTCAAGAGCGAGGCTGCCGCGGAATCCGACGGCACGCCAAAGAGACGTGCGAGCACGGCACGCACCTGATCCGGTTGCTGGGTCTGGAGGTAGGCAACGGCCAGGACCTGAGAGAGCTCGAGGCTGTCACCGCCGGCCGCACGCGCGCGCTCCAGCCAAGGGACCGCGTCCGCAGAGCGTCCCTGCAAGTGCAAGGACAGGCCCAAGACCTTCTCGACCTCCCGGCGTTCCGCCGATCGCTCCGGGAGCTTCGGATGAATGGCCAGGAGCTGTTGCACCGCCTTGTCGTATTCGTCGGCGTGGTAGTACGCCACGCCGACGAGCGCATCGACTCGCACGTCCTCCGGCGCGCCAGCCGCCTGAAGGTGCGCCAGCGCGTCGCGCGGCTTGCCAGCGTCAATCAAGACACGAGCATCAGCCAGCAAAGCATCGATCGGTGATTCTGTGGCTCGAGACTGCACGGCCGCCGCTGACGATGCGGTCAGAATAACCGCGATGATGGTCCCCACCGCGACGCGACGTGAAGGTGTCGACATGGTGGAGGTCACGCGCCGGGGCTTCCGGAACCCTGCTTGATCTCGAGAATCTGGTTGGTCGGCAGCTTCGTCCAGACCTCGTCACGACCGTCCGGCCAGCGGACCTCGAGCCGCTCGATTGTCGCGGCGCTCCCGAGACCGAAGTGCACGCGAAAGTCGTTCTGGGCGTAGTAGCTGCCGCCGCCACGAACTTCGTCGACCTGCGTCGTGCCAGCCGCCGTGATGCGAACGCGTGCGCCGATAGCGTGTCGATTTCCCCTTCCGCCCACCAAATCGACGAGCACCCATCGGTGACCCGGTGTATCACCCGTCGAGGAGCTCCGGTTCGTCTGCCGGTCCAGCCGGAACAGATCGGGCCGGTCGTGTACGTTGTTGACGACAACGTCGATGTCGCCGTCGTTGTCCAGATCGCCAAACGCCGCCCCTCTGCCCGCTCTTGGCGCCGTGACTGGCTCGCCCAATCGATCGGTAATGTCCTCGAAGCGGCCGTTCGCGAGATTGCGGTAGACGATCTTGCGCTGCTCGTAGTGCGCTTCGGCTTCGAGTTGGGCCACCTCCGGATAGACGTGCCCGTTGACGAGAAAGAGGTCTTTCCAGCCGTCGTGGTCGAGGTCGAGAAAGGCGACACCCCACCCCAGGTAACGGGTGTTCACGCCGATCCCTGCGCTGTAAGTCCGATCCTCGCAGAATTCGCCATCCAGGTTGATATAGAGTGTCGAGGTGTCGCCGGCAAAATTCGTCTTGAAGATGTCGAACGTCCCGTTGTGGTCGAAGTCGGCAATCGCAATACCCATCCCTGCCTGGGGCTTGCCATCCTGACTGTATGCGCAGCCGGCCTTGACGCCTTCGTCACTGAACGTGCCGTCGCGCTGGTTGATGTACAAAGCGCTTGGACTCGAGTCGTTTGCCACGTACACGTCGGTCCAGCCATCGTCGTTGAAATCGAGCGTGCTCACGCCCAGCCCGTATGTCCCGTTCGCGCGCGCGATGCCCGAGGGAGCAGAGACATCCTCGAAGGTGCCGTCGCCGTTGTTGCGGTACAGAGCGTTCTTGCCGCCCTCGAGCCCTGGCGGGCCGCAGGCAACGGCAATGCCTTTGTAACGGCACAGGCCGGATGACGGCGTTGGGGTCGACTCCAGCTCCATCGCGATGTAGTTGGCGGCAAACAGATCGAGATCGCCGTCGCGATCGTAGTCGAGGAATGCACAGCCGGCTCCCCAACGACGCGGCGTCTTCAGCCCCGCACGCTCGGTGACCTCCTCGAACGTGCCGTCGCCGCGGTTGCGAAACAGCCGATTCTGGCCCCAATAGGTGACGTAGAGATCGTCCCAATCATCCTTGTCGTAGTCGCCAACGCAGGCCCCCTGCCCCCAACCGCTCTGCTGCAGGCCGGCGCGCTCCGTGACATCGTCGAACGTGCCGTCGCGCTTGTTGCGGTAGAGGTGCGCGGTCGGCTCCTCTCCCTTCGGGAACCCGGCAAGCGTGGTGCCGTTGACGAGAAAGACGTCGAGCCAGCCATCCTTGTCGTAATCGGTGAGCGCGACACCAGATCCTGTGGTCTCGAGAAGATACGTGTTCGTCTCGCGGCCTCCGTAGACCGTCAGCTGATCCAGGCCGGCTTCACGAGCCGTGTTCGTGAAGCGGAAGGGCAAGGCGGAAGACGCCGCACGACTCGCAATCGGATGCGGCGTGCCCAGGAGCCACGCTGCCATCGATGCAGCTACCACAGTCAGCCATCGCGCACCCATGTAGCGACACCTTCTACCAGCCCATCCGCCTTCTCAATGCGCTCACGTGTGCCGTATGGTGGCGGCCGTGCCAAGCGTACCTGGCCAGCGCTTCATTGAGCGTGATGAAAGCTTACCCCGTCACCCCTTCACTTTGTCACCCCCTCACCTTGTCACCCGCCCATCCCCCGGCGGCTTCAGATATGGCGCCAAGCGCCGAGCTTCCTCGAAGTGCTTGCGAGCTTCGTCGTCTCGACCGCGCAGGCGGAGCACGAGCGCGAGCTGATAGTGCGCTTGTGGATTGGCCGGCGCCAGGCGAATGGCTTCGCGGAACTGCGTGATGGCTCCCGCGATGTCGCGTTGTTTGAGCTTCTCGCGGCCGACGCCCACCGCGAAGGTCGACGCCTGCGCATCCGTCTTGCGCTCGTTCAGCCGCTTCGCCTCCGCAAAGGCGTTCGCCGCCCCTGTCGCGTCGCGCTGTTGCTGCAGTGCCTGGCCAAGGCTGAGATACGTTTCTGCTGACGTCGGTCTCAGCTGTGCCGCTCGACGAAAGGCGGCAATGGCGTCCTCCAAGCGGCCAAGCTGCCTCAGGACCGTGCCGCGCATGTAGTGCGCATCCGCCATCTGGGGATCAACCGCGAGCGCCTGGTCGAACTCGCGCACGGCTTCCTCGAGCCGGCCCGTTTGCCAGAGAACGACGCCAAGCGTATAGGGTGCTTCCGGCAACGTCGGGTCGAGTGCCTTCGCCCGGCTGAGGGCGCGCTCGGCGTCGTCGAACTCGTCCCGCTGCTTGAGCGCCATGCCAAGGTTGTAGAAGGCTTCGGCATTCTGCGGGTCCTGTTCGACCAGCTCTTGAAAGGTGGCAATGGCGCCGCGCAGATTGCCGCGCTGGAGCTGCGAGTAGCCCAGGTTCAGACGCGCGACCGAATCGGTGGCATCCTGTTGGACCAACCGTGTGAGACGCGCCTCCGCTTCTCGCCATTCGCCCTTTTGGACCAGCGTCAAGGCGAGCGCATGCTGCGCGTCCCGATTGTCGGCATCGAGCGCCGCCGCGCGCTCGATTGCGGCGACCGCGCCGTCCATGTCTCCCACCTCTCTGCGAGCCAGTCCGAGCTGCAGGTGCACGAGCGGAAGGCCAGGACCGAGTGTGGCAGCAGCCTCCAGCGCTTCGAGCGCTGCTTGCAGCTCGCCGGTCTCTTTGAGCGTCACGCCAAAGTAGTAACGCGCCTCCGGATGCTTTGGATCGAGCGCCACGGCAGAGCGCAGCGCGGGCAGCGCCCCGCGGAAGTCCTTCGTCCACCATTTCGTCGCTCCCAGATGATACTGAGCGTCGAACAGATTCGGGTCGAGCGCGGCTGCTTTCTCGAAGTGCGAGATGGCGTCGGCCGTCCGTCCCAGACGCCCCTGCACGAAGCCCAACCGATCCCACGCCAACGCCTCGTCTGGCGCCGCCTTCACGACGCGTCGATACTGCTCGACTGCTTCGGGCAGCCTGTTCTCGTGCTCGGCAACGACACCGAGGAGATAGTTGACGCGCACGTCATCCGGACGCTCGGCGGCCAGGCGCTCGAGAGAGTCCCGTGCACCCGGCAGATCGCCTGCCGATATTTGCTGCTCGGCGCGATGAAGCCCGGCGTCAGAGCCGCGCGTGGCTTGTGCCCACGCGGGCGTGATGACGACGAGGGCGAGGAGGATGCTGGCAAGGCTCCACACGACATTCGGTCCATCTGGGGATCGGCTAGGATTATCCCATGAGGTTCGACAGTATCCTCGAGGCCATCGGCAAGACACCGCTGGTGCGGCTGGCCCGCCTTGGCGCCCATCTCAGGTGTACGCTCTGGGGCAAGTGCGAGTTCCTCAACCCCGGAGGCTCCCTCAAGGATCGCATCGGGTGGTCGATGGTTGAAGCAGCCGAGCGCGAGGGCCGTATCAAGCCCGGCGATACGTTGATCGAGCCCACCAGCGGCAACACGGGCATCGGCATTGCGCTCGCTGCGGCCGTCCGCGGCTATCGGATCGTCATCACGATGCCCGAAAAGATGAGCCGCGAAAAGCAGGTCGTGCTGGAGGCGCTGGGCGCCGAGATCATCCGCACGCCCACGGAGGCCGCCTCGGACTCACCCGAAAGCCATATCAACGTGGCGCGGCGCTTGCAATCGCAGCTTCCCAACGCGCACATCCTGGACCAGTACTCCAACCCCAACAATCCGCGTGTGCATTATGACGCGACGGCCCAGGAGATTCTGGACGACCTCGACGGCCAAGTCGACATGGTCGTGATCGGCGCGGGCACGGGAGGCACGATTACCGGCGTCGCCCGGCGCATCAAGGAGGTCTGCCCGAGCTGCCGAATCGTCGGCGCCGATCCGGTCGGCTCGATCTTGGGAGGCAGCACGGACGTCGGCCCCTACAAGGTCGAGGGCATCGGCTACGACTTTATTCCCGATGTGCTCGATCGCAGTGTGGTCGACGAGTGGGTAAAGACCACCGATGGACCGTCGTTCCTGCTGGCGCGCCGGCTGATTCGTGACGAGGGACTGTTGGTCGGCGGATCGAGCGGATCGGCGCTCTACGCGGCTCTGCAGCGCGCGCCAGAGTTGGGCCCCGGTGAGAACTGCGTCGTGATCCTTCCCGACGGCGTGCGCAACTACCTCACGAAGTTCCTGGACGACAAGTGGATGCGCGACAACGGGTTCTTCCAAACCCCGTCGATCGACGCGATGGTTGGCGACATCGAGCGTCTGGAATCGCCTCGACGACATCTGGTGGCGGCAGAAGACACCGAGACGGTTGGTGCCGTCATCGAGACGATGCGCGAGCAGGGCATCTCGCAACTACCCGTCTCGTCGGGTGGCGTGCTCGTTGGGATCGTCTCTGAAGCAGAGCTCATGACCTTCCTGAGCTCGGGCGCGGGAGGGCCGCAGTCAGTAGTGGCCAAGTGCATGAACCGCAACGTGCCCATCGTCAGCCTGCAGACGCCGCTCTCGGCGCTCGAGGAACGCCTACAGAAATACAATGCGGTCGTAGTCGTAGATGAAGAACGGAAGCCGATCAGCATCCTGACCCGGATCGATCTGCTCCATTTCCTAGTGCAGGCGTCCACGGCTTAGAGGTGTATGAGGAGAATGGCATGATAAAGGCTCGTATCAGCTCGACTAGGGCGCTTCTACGCGGTGGCGCCGTCTTCGTGATGGCAGCCGTGCTGGGCGGAGGTGGCGGCATGGCCGCGACCGAGGAGGCGCAGGCGGACGCGCAGGAGACTCCCTCAACGACATTGCCCAAATGCGACCCCGACAATGGCGGGCTGAAGCTGCCGGATGGGTTCTGTGCCCTCGTCGTCGCGGACGACCTCGGTCGCACACGCTATCTCGCCGTCAGCCCGACCGGCGACGTCTACGCCCGCCTACGGTCGGAGGACGACGACGACGACGCCAAGGGGGGTGTCGTTGCGTTGCGCGACACCGATGGCGATGGCCGCCCAGACGAGCAGCAGTGGTTCGGGAAGGACTTCGGGACTGGCATCCGCATCCACGACGAGTACCTCTACGTGTCTACAGATGACGCCGTAATGCGCTACGAGCTGCCCAAGGGACAGCTCACGCCTACCGGCGATCCCGAAACGATCGTGTCAGGCCTGGTGAACCGCAAACAGCACGCGGCGAAGTCCTTTACGTTCGACGAGAGCGGAAACATGTACGTCGATATCGGTGCTCCCTCGAACTCGTGCCAATCCAAGGACCGGGCGACGGGCGTGCCCGGCGATCGTCCGTGCAAGCTCCTCGAGGAGGCGGGTGGCGTCTGGCGCTTCAGCGCAGACCGCCAGGGTCAGACACAGGAAAGTGGGCACCGGTACTCGACCGGCCTTCGCAATGCGCTCGCGCTGGCGTGGAATCCAGAGGCCAAAGCTGTGTATGCCGTACCCCACGGGCGCGACTCGCTCGACATGCTCTGGCCGGATCTCTTCACGGCCGAACAAAATGCGCAGCGTACCGCTGAGGAGTTCCACCGCCTGGAAGACGGCGGCGATTTCGGCTGGCCGTACTGCTTCTACGACGTCCTGGACAATCGTCGCGTGCGTGCGCCCGAGTACGGCGGTGATGGGAAGACCGTGGGTGACTGCGACAAGTACCCAGAGCCGCTCGTCGCCTTTCCCGCACACTGGGGCCCCAACGATCTTCTCTTCTATACGAGCGATCAGTTTCCCGAGCAGTATCGCAACGGCGCGTTCGTCGCGTTCCACGGCTCGTGGAACCGTGCGCCGCTCGCGCAAGCCGGATATCTCGTGGCCTTCGTGCCGATGAAGGACGGCAAGCCGACGGGCGAGTTCGAGGTGTTCGCCGACGGCTTCATCGGCAAGGAAGAGATCAAGAGCCCCGGCGACGCCGCATATCGCCCGACTGGCATCGCCGTCGGGCCGGATGGGTCACTCTATATCGCGGACGACGTGAAAGGCCGCATCTGGCGCGTCGTTTACGAGGGCTGAAAAAAGGAACCGGGTACCTTTTCTGGAGCGAAAAGGCACCCGGTTCCTTTTCAGATTCGTGGCAGGGTGACTTCGCGCTGCTTCAGATACTTGCCCGCCTTGTCCCCATACGACACTTCACACGGCTCGTCGCTCTGAAAGAAGAGCACCTGGGCGATGCCTTCGTTCGCGTAGATCTTGGCCGGAAGCGGTGTCGTATTCGAGATCTCGAGCGTTGCCGTGCCCTCCCATTCGGGCTCGAAGGGGGTGACGTTGACGATGATTCCGCAGCGGGCGTAGGTGGACTTGCCGAGGCAGACGGTGATGACGTCACGTGGAATTCGAAAGTACTCGACCGTGCGCGCGAGGGCAAAGGAGTTTGGCGGAATGATACACACATCCGCCTTGAGATCGACGAATGACCGTGGGTCGAAGCGCTTGGGATCGATGAGCGTGGTGTTGATGTTCGTGAAGACCTTCCATTCGTCGGCCACACGAATGTCGTAGCCGTAAGAAGACAATCCGAACGAGATGACACCCGACCGTACCTGGCGCGGCTCGAAGGGTTCGATCATGCCCTGCTCGAGGGCCATTCGCTTGATCCAGCGATCCGATTTGACAGTCATCGATCCATCCTTTCAGCGTCGGACGAAGCTCAACACCACCGTGAGGACGACGCTCAGGAGCACACACGTCGTAATTGGAATGTAAAAGGTCGCACTGCCCCGCCGGATGACGATGTCACCCGGCAGCCGGCCGAGCGGCAGGCCGGCCATCACCAACACGCCTACCAAGGCAATGGCCAGGCCGACCAGCACGAAGGCCTTGCCCATCTACCGGTTGACCAGCTCCATGCCACGGAAGAAATAGGCGAGCTCGAAGGCGGCGGTCTCGGGAGCATCCGACCCGTGCGTCGCGTTGCGCTCGATCGAATCGCCAAACATCTGACGCAGGGTGCCCTCGGCAGCCTTGGCGGGATCGGTGGCGCCCATCACGTCCCGCCACTTGCGGATGGCGTCGGGCGCCTCGATTGCAAGCAGCACTGACCGCCCAGAAGACATGAAGTCGGTGAGCGCGCCGAAGAACGGCTTGTCCGCGTGAACGGCATAGAACCCTTCGGCCTCGTGCTTGCTCAGTCGGGTCATACGCACTGCACACACGACAAAACCTTCTTCTTCGATGCGTGTAAGGATCTTCCCGATGACGCCTTTCTCGACGGCATCGGGCTTGATGATCGCTAGGGTTCGTTGCATAGGGAAAGGGTCAGCCAGGATCTAGGGATCTAGGGTGAAAGGTCAACGGCAGGAGGCCGTCGGTTGCAGATTCTCACTCGTTCAAGACCGGTTTCAAGGAGCGGAGCCTGCCGTTCACTCGCTCCCTTGACCCCTTGATCCCTTGATCCCTTGATCCCTTGATCCCTTGTTAGCCTCGCCCCTACGTTAGCGCCTCCATAATCTCGTCAAGCGCTGCTTTCGGTGGCCGGAGCTTCTCCAGGGGCAGGGTGGCCAACGGCTCGTCGACGATGTTCAGCATCGCGATGAAGTCGGGCTTGTTCGCTTCGATGTAGAGCAGGCCGGTCGCAAACTCCCCGCGCGCGCCAGTCTCGTGCAATACCCGCAGCGCCTCAAACTTGTTCGTCGGATCGTACTTACCATCGAGCTTGTGCAGCAGCAACCGCGACCCGTCGTGCAGTGTCACCTCGGTCGTTGTACCCGCCTCGTACTCGACGCTGATGTCTTCGAAGAATGGCACGAAGTTGAGGCTACCGAGCGGTTCGTCGTGATCTTTCACGTACGCGTAGCTCTTGGTCGAGCCCTCGTGATCGTTGAAGGTCACACAGGGTGACAACACATCGATCATGGAGGTGCCGCGGTGAGCGACGGCTGCCTTGAGAATCGCCAGCAACTGTTTCTTGTCGCCCGAAAAAGAACGGGCGACAAACGTTGCGCCGAGCTCGATTGCCAACGCGCAGGTATCGATGGGCGGCAGGTCGTTGACCACGCCGTTCTTCAATCTCGAGCCGACGTCGGCGGTCGGCGAGAATTGGCCTTTCGTCAAACCGTAGCAGCCATTGTCCTCGATGATATAAATCAACGGAAGGTTACGACGCATCAGGTGCACGAACTGGCCAATGCCGATCGCGCCCGTATCGCCGTCTCCGCTCACGCCGATACCCAGAAGCTCCCGATTGGCGAGCAAGGCCCCTGTGGCGACCGACGGCATACGCCCATGGACGGCGTTGAAACCGTGCGACGAGCCGAGAAAATACGCCGGGCTCTTGCTCGAGCAGCCGATGCCCGACAGCTTGGCCACGCGCCGCGGGTCCACACCCATCTCGTAGAACGCGTCGATGATGCGCTCCGAGATCGCGTTGTGCCCACATCCGGCGCACAGCGTGGTCTTGCTGCCGCGGTACACCTGCGGCTCGAGCCCAATCCGGTTTGTCTTCTTGGGCGGTGTGGGTATTGCCGTGCTACTCATACATCCCTACTCTCCGCCGACCATGCTCACCACGTCTCCGTGCGGGGACTCTGGCGGCGCCTCCGCCTTCAAGCCCTCCTGCACCAGGACGGCGTCCGTGACGGAGCGAGCGTCCACCGGCAAGCCGTTGTAATGCAACACGCTCCGCAGCTTGGCGCTGCGCTCCGCGTCGAGCTCCTGACGCATCAGCCTCTGCATCTGCGCATCGCGGTTCTGTTCCATCACGTACACGCGCTCGTGCCGGTCGATGAACGCGCCAAGCTCAGGCGTGAAAGGAAACGCGCGAAGGCGCAAGTAGGACGTCTGGAGCTCCGCCTCGTTAGCGAGCTGATCCCTGCTCTCCTCCACTGCCACGTGCGACGACCCGTAGGCGATGATTCCAATCGCCGCCCCGTCGCGGATGTCGACGACAGGCGTCGGTATGTGCCGGCGCGCCGTCTCGAACTTGCGTGCCAGCCGGTCCAGGTTGTGCACGTAGTCGTCTGGACGCTCCGTGTATTGCGCCTTCGCGTTGTGTCCGGAGCCGCGCGTGAAGTACCCGGGGCCCCACTGACCGGGCATGGTTCGGTAAGGAATGCCGTCGCCATCGACGTCCCGATAGCGCCCCCACTCGCCCATGCGCGCCAGGGTCTCCTCGGTCAGCAGCTTGCCACGGTCGAGAGGCCGCTCTGGATACGGCAGCGGGCGCGCCATCCAGGTGTTCATGCCGAGATCGAGATCACTCAGCACGAACACCGGCGTCTGAAAGCGCTCGGACAAGTCGAACGCCTCGATGGCCATCGTGTAGCACTCTTCGACCGTTGCCGGGAGGAGCAGGAGATGCTTGGTGTCCCCGTGCGACAGCGTGGCACAAAACGCTACGTCACCCTGTGCCGTGCGCGTCGGCAGTCCCGTGGACGGCCCAACACGCTGGATGTCGAAAATGACCGCTGGAATCTCAGCATAGTACGCCAGCCCGGTAAACTCCGCCATCAGGGAGATCCCTGGACCAGAGGTGGATGTCATCGCCCGGGCGCCCGCCCAACCGGCACCCGCGACCATGCCCAGCGCCGCAATCTCATCTTCGGCCTGGATCGCCGCAAACGTTGCCTTGCCCGTCTCCGGATCCATGCGGTACTTGCGCAGGTAATCAATGAGCGTCTCGCACAGCGACGAGGAGGGCGTAATCGGGTACCAGGCGAGAACCGTCACGCCTGCCATCATGCAACCCAGGGCAGCCGCGGCGTTGCCTTCGATGAGCAGCCTCCCAGCCGTCTCGTTCATCGGCTCGAGCCAGAACGGATCGCGCTTCTCGAGGTGCTCGTCCACGTACTTGAAGCCAAGCTCCAACGCGCCCTGGTTGAGCACCAGCGCCTTGGCCTTGCGCGCAAGCTGTCTGCCCAAGGCACGCTCCATCTGCTGCAGATCGATGTTCAGCAGAGCAGCCAGCACGCCGTCGTAAATCATGTTCCGCACGAGCCGGCGCAGCTTGGCGTCACGCGTCACCTCGCCGACGAGCTTGTCGAACGGCACGGGGTAGAAGATGAGATCGTCGCGAAGCGCGTTCAGCTTCAACGGCTCGTCATAGACGACCGCCCGGCCCGGCTCGAGAGACAGGACGTCTTCGCGCGCCGTCTCCGGGTTCATGGCAACGAGGAAGTCGATCTCTTTCTTCCGTGCGATGTATCCGTGGCGGCTCGCGCGAATCGTGTACCAGGTGGGTAGGCCTGCGATGTTGGACGGAAAGAGGTTCTTGCCTGAAACCGGAATCCCCATCTGAAAGATGGACCGAAGCAAGACGAGGTTTGCCGTCTGACTCCCTGACCCGTTGACGGTCGCAACCTGGATGCTGAAGTCGTTGACAATGCGCTGGTCGGCCGGTACCTCTGACTCCGGCGCAACCTGCAGGTCCGTGGCCATCGATGACACCAACTTCCTCTGTCGACGCTCGTTAGCGCCCAATCTCTGCCAGTATATCACGCGAGATTCTGGCCTATTTAGGGCGGTGTCTCCGAAATCGCTTGGCATTCGGCCGCCGCTGCATCCCGGCCAGCTGCGTTGCTCCTCCCTCAAATATGCCCTATATTCTCGGTCGTCGCGCCTTGCTGGCCGGGCGCATCGGCGCCCTCGGCGCACAAGCTATTTCGGAGACACCGCCCTAGCGCCGGCGCCCACCTCCTCGACCAGCTTGTCCACGACGCCCGGGTCGGCCAGGGTCGTCACGTCGCCGAGATCTTCGACCTCGCCAGCCGCGAGCTTCCGGAGAATCCGTCGCATGATCTTGCCGGAGCGCGTCTTGGGAAGCCCGGGAGAAACGACGATGCGGTCGGGTGAGGCAATGGGACCGATGACCTGGCGCACCTGCTCTTTGAGCGCGCCGACCAGCTCGCCGCGATCCTGCCCTTCGAACTCAGGCGTGAGAATGACATACGCGCAGATGCCGGTGCCTTTGATATCGTGTGGGAACCCGACCACGGCCGCTTCCGCCACGGCGGCGTGCGCCACGAGCGCGCTCTCGACCTCGGCCGTGCCGAGCCGATGTCCCGAGACATTCAGCACGTCGTCGACACGACCAGTGATCCAGTAGTAGCCGTCTGCATCGCGCTTACAGCCATCACCCGTGAAATAGAGGCCTGGAAAGCGGCTGAAGTACGTCTCCTTGAAGCGCGCATGATCACCATAGAGCGTGCGTGCCTGCCCGGGCCACGAACGCTTGAGGCACAGGCTGCCCGACACGTCGTTCCCACTGAGCTCTTTCCCGTTGTCATCGACGAGGACGGGCTCGACGCCGAAGAACGGAAACGTCGCCGATCCCGGCTTGCACGGCGTTGCACCCGGCAACGGCGTGATGAGGATGCCGCCGGTCTCGGTCTGCCACCACGTGTCGACGACAGCACAGCGTCCATCGCCAACGACGTCGTGATACCACTTCCAGACCTCGGGATTGATGGGCTCGCCCACCGTCCCGAGCACGCGGAGCGTCTTGCGACTGTACTTCTTCACCCAACTGTCGCCCTCGCGCATGATGGCGCGGAGCGCGGTGGGCGCCGTGTAGAAGATATTGATGGCAAGGTCGTCCACCATCCGCCAGTAGCGCCCGGCGTCCGGGTGCACCGGGGTCGACTCGAACATCACGGTTGTCGCGCCGTTACACAGCGGGCCGTAGATGATGTAGCTATGGCCGGTGACCCAACCGACATCTGCCGCGCAACAATAGACGTCCTCGTCGTGATAGTCGAAGACGAGCTTGTGCGTCACGGCGGCAAAGAGCAGGTAGCCGGCAGTGGTGTGCAATACACCCTTGGGCCTCCCGGTCGAGCCGGACGTGTACAGCGTGAAGAGTGGTGATTCGCTGTGCATCCACTCGACCGGACAGGTCGAGCGCTGCTTCGCCACTTCCTCCTCGAGCCAGAAGTCGCGGCCGTTCTTCATCGACACGGTCGCGTCGGTCCGCCGCACAACGAGGACTCTCGTAACCGCTCTCACCCCCTCGATTGCGCTGTCGGTCGTCTGCTTGAGCGGGATCCGCCGCCCGCCGCGCAGCCCCTCGTTCGCCGTCACGACGATCTTGGCCCCGGCATCCAGGATCCGGCCGCGCAACGATTCGGCTGAGAAACCAGCGAAGACGACCGAATGGATCGCGCCAATGCGGGCACACGCCAGCATCGTGTACGCGAGCTCCGGAATCATCGGCAGGTAAATCGCCACGCGATCACCAAGACCGACACCGTGGGCGAGCAATACGTTGGCGATGCGCGCCACCTCATGCTTGAGCTCGCGGTACGTGATGGCTCGATACTCGCCAGGCTCGTCACCAGCCCACAGCAGGGCCACCTTGTCGCCACGCGTCGGGAGATGACGATCGACGCAGTTGAAGCAAGCGTTGAGTCGCCCTCCGCCGAACCAGGCGAAGTCGACGGCCTCGAGGTCGCTGTCGACGATCATGTGCGGAGGATGGAACCAGGTGAGGTACTGCTCGGCCAGCGCGCGCCAAAACCCTTCGGGGTCGTCGAGCGAGCGTCGGTAGAGCTGCTGATACTCCTCGAAGGACTTGATATGCGCCCGAGCGGCTATATCGCTCTTGACCGGAATGATCTCCGAGCTCATCGACTTGTTCTCCTACGCGCGTACAAATCCCGGAACCGTCCTACGGAAAGCGGAAAAGGGCCTGTCCCTTTCCGCTTCCCTTATGCCGCGAGGCGGTCGGCCACGGCGCGGCCGATGCCCGCAGGACTCTTCACCACATGCACGCCAGCCGCACTAAGCGCTGCCATCTTGTCGGACGCTGTTCCCTTCCCACCAGCAATGATCGCGCCTGCGTGACCCATGCGCCTGCCTGGTGGGGCTGTCTGGCCCGCGATGAATCCCACGACCGGCTTCGCGCAGGACTTCTGGATGAACGCAGCCGCTTCTTCCTCGGCGGTGCCGCCAATCTCTCCAATCATGACGATGGCCTCGGTCTGTGGGTCGGCCTCGAACAACGCCAGGGCGTCGATGAACGTCGTGCCAATCAGCGGGTCTCCACCGATGCCGATACAGGTCGTCTGGCCAAGCCCCAGCGCCGTGAGCTGATGGATCGCCTCGTAGGTCAGCGTTCCGCTCCTCGACACGATCCCGACACGTCCTTCCTGACAGATGTGCCCTGGAATGATGCCTACCTTGGCCTGGCCCGCCGTGATGACGCCTGGGCAATTCGGGCCGATGAGGCGAGTCTTGCGCCCCTTCATGAACTCCAGCGCCTGCATCGCATCAATGACGGGAATGCCCTCGGTGATGCACACCACCAACGCCAGGCCGGCGTCGGCCGCCTCCATGATCGCGTCGGCCGCAAACGCCGGCGGCACGAAGATCATCGACGTGTTGGCGCCGGTCTTCGCCACCGCTTCAGAAACGGTGTTGAACACCGACCAGCCCTCGTGCGTCGTCCCACCCTTCCCTGGCGTCACGCCGCCAACGACGGTGGTGCCATATGCGGCGCACTGCTTCGCGTGAAACGTGCCTTCGCGCCCGGTGAGCCCCTGGACGAGCAGCCGCGTCTCCTTGTCGATTAGAACGGCCATATCGGTTGTGAATCCTTGTGGGCGCTACCGCGCCGGGGCGGCAGCGAGCTCGACCACGCGCTCGGCCGCGTCAGCCATCGTGTCCGCCGTGGTGAAGTTGAGGCCGCTGGCCTGCAGCATGGCCTTGCCCTGTTCGACGTTCGTGCCTTCCATGCGAATGACGATGGGCACGTGGACGTCCAACTCCTTGACGGCCGCGATGACGCCGTCGGCGAGCACGTCGCAGCGGAGAATGCCACCAAAAATGTTGATGAAGACCGCCTTCACCTGCGCGTCCGATGTGAGGATCTCGAACGCGTTGCGGATCTGCTCGGCATTGGCGCCGCCGCCGACGTCGAGAAAGTTCGCCGGCTCACCGCCGGCCAACTTGATGATATCCATGGTCGCCATGGCGAGGCCGGCGCCATTCACCATGCAGCCGATATTGCCGTCGAGCCGAATGTAGTTGAGGGAGTACTTCGATGCCTCGACTTCGAGTGGGTCCTCTTCCGCGAGATCACGCAGCTCCTGGATGTCCCGATGCCGAAAGAGCGCGTTGTCGTCGAATGTCATCTTCGCGTCGAGCGCCAGCAGATCCCCGCCGGCCGTGACGATGAGCGGGTTGATCTCGACGAGCGAAGCATCGGTAGCCACGAAGGTCGCATACGTCGCCAGCATCAGCTTGGTTGCCTTCGCGACGAGATCGGGAGGCAAGCCAACGCCAAACGCCAGCTGCCGAGCCTGGAACGCCGCCAAGCCGGTGCCTGAATCGATGGACGCCTTCTTGATGGCCTCCGGCGATCGCTCGGCCACCTCTTCGATCTCGACGCCACCTTCCGCGCTCATCATCATCACCGGACACCCGGTGGCACGGTCCATGACCAGACCGAGGTAGAGCTCGGTCTGAATCGCCAACCCCTCCTCGACGAGCACGCGAGAGACGGTCCGCCCTTCGGCCCCAGTTTGATGGGTCACGAGCGTCCTGCCGATGAGCGCGCTGGCAACCTGCTCAGCTTCCTCGGCGCTCTTCACAACCTTGACGCCACCAGCCTTGCCGCGACCACCGGCATGGATCTGTGCCTTGACCACCAGCGGGCTCGTTCCGAGGCGCCGTGCGATGGCGCCGACTTCCGCGGAGCTGAACGCCACGTCGCCGCGCGGCACGGGCACCCCGTGCTTCGCCAGAATCGCTTTCGCCTGATGCTCGTGAATTTTCACGATGCTAATGATGGCCAGAAGGTCTACAGGAATCAAGTCCGGACACGTAAGACCTCAGGGGAACTCAGTCTGCGCAAGGAGTATCGATCTGAGCTCCAAACGGCGGGGATCGTTCATAGCCAGCACATGGACCGTGGCGCGTCCAACGGCAGTGATACCTTCTATGCGCGCGCCTCGTATCAGAAAATGCTCGCTCCACCGGTCGCGGCGCGGATGAAACAACGGCATGAGGCTTCCGGTCAACGGGTCGACTCCGGCCACATTTGGTCCCTTGCGGAGGTTGCAACGATGGCAGGCCAATGCCAGGTTATCCGTGTGGTCGGGCCCACCATGCTGCTTCGCAACTATATGTTCGATGTGGTGAGTGAGCGCGCTGTGCTCCTGACGCAGCAGGCAGTATTCACAACGGTCAGTGGCCCGCAGGCGGACGAGCTGCCGAGTGGCAACGTCCATGCTACGCGCCGGTCGAGAGCAGATGCTCGCGCGCCTTCAGCTGAAGAATTGAAATGATGTCCGCGGCATTAATGAGCGCTTCATATTGCGACCGTTCGTCGTCGGTCAGCAAGCCTTCATTGGCGCGCTCGGCAAGTGCATCAATTATCTCCTGAACTGGGGGGGCGATCCGCAATTCAACCACGCGGCGGGCCGACTCGGAGTCCAGACACCGGCTCAAGGGATCCAGAAGATCGTCGAGCGCATCAGAGGCACTCATAGCGTTACGTTACCATGAATGGCCTCGCATGACCTTCGGCCGGCGCCAAGAGGTCTGGCAGCAGTTGCGCCCGCCAGTGGCCTGCCAGTACAATGCCCGAAGCTGATGAGATGCGTAGGAGTCGATCTGCTCTTGCCGTCTCATTTGACTGCACGTTTCCTGCTCTATCACATCTGCCCGCCTTCGCGCATCGGTGCGCGAGCCTGGCGGTCCGTGCGAGTCGTGTACGTCTGACATGCCGATGCGTCCGATGAAGTTCCTGTCGTCCTCGGTTGGGACGAAGGTGCTGATAGCCATCACCGGCCTGGCGTTCTTCCTGTTCCTCATCCTCCATCTCGCGGGCAATCTGCTGATCTTCGCCGGCGCCGACGCGTTCAACAGTTACAGCCATGCGTTGATCTCCAACCCGTTGCTGCTCGTCGCGGAGGCCGGCCTGGCCGCCGTGTTCCTGCTGCACATCGTCAAGGCCGCGTTGAACTTCGTGGACAACCGGCGCGCGCGGCCGGTTGGCTACGAGCAGAAGCGCTGGGCGCGCCACACGAGCCGCAAGTCGATTGCATCGACCACGATGATCGTGAGCGGGCTCGTTATCTTTGCGTTCCTGCTGTTGCACCTCATCTCGTTCAAGTTCGGCACCTACTATGAGGATCCGACACACCATTATCGTGATCTGCACCGGTTGGTCCTGGAGAAGTTCAGTCATGCCGGCTTCGCGGGCTTCTATGTGCTATGCATGGTGATCATCGGCCTGCATCTGCGGCACGGGCTCGCGAGCGCTTGTCAATCACTCGGCATCGATCATCCGCGGTACAACGGCCTGATCCGGGTGGGTGGCATTCTGCTGGCCGTGCTCATTGCCGGCGGCTTCGCCGCGATTCCGATCTGGGTGTACTTCGCTGCCGCGAGGTGAGGATAGAACGACGCTATGAAGCTGGAGTCGAAGATCCCGGGGGGGCCGCTCGCCGACAAATGGGACCGGCACAAGTTCGAGTCGAAGCTCGTGGCTCCGGCAAACCGCCGCAAGTTCACGGTGATTGTCGTCGGCACGGGCCTGGCGGGCGCGTCGGCGTCAGCCTCACTGGGCGAGCTCGGCTATCGGGTCCTGACGTTCTGCATTCACGATAGCCCGCGACGAGCGCACAGCATCGCCGCGCAGGGCGGCATCAACGCTGCCAAGAACTATCGCAACGACGGTGACAGCATCTATCGGCTGTTCTACGACACGGTCAAGGGGGGCGACTACCGCTCGCGCGAGGCAAACGTCTATCGGCTCGCGCAGGTGAGCGTCGACATCATCGACCAGTGTGTCGCACAGGGAGTGCCGTTCGCGCGTGAGTACGGCGGTCTCCTGGACAACCGATCGTTTGGAGGCGCCCAGGTCTCCCGCACGTTCTACGCCCGCGGACAGACCGGGCAACAATTGTTGCTCGGCGCCTATCAGTCGATGATGCGGCAGGTCGAGGCGGGCACCGTCACGTTGTTCCCCAGCCGCGAGATGCTCGACCTGGTCATCCTCACGGGCAAGGCCCGCGGCATCGTCGTGCGGAATCTTGCCACAGGCCATCTGGAGTCGTACGCCGCCGACGCCGTTCTCCTCTGCACCGGCGGCTATGGAACGGCGTTCTACCTGTCGACCAACGCAGTCAACTCGAACGTCACGGCAGCCTGGCGCTGCCACAAGCGCGGCGCATTCTTCGCCAACCCGTGCTTCACACAGATTCACCCCACGTGCATTCCGGTGTCGGGCGACCATCAGAGCAAGCTGACGCTCATGAGCGAGAGCTTGCGCAACGATGGACGGGTGTGGGTGCCGAGCAACCCCAGTGACACGCGCTCGCCCGAGCAGATCCCGGACGACGAGCGAGACTACTACCTCGAACGGCGCTACCCCAGCTTCGGCAATCTCGTCCCGCGCGATGTGGCGTCGCGCGCGGCCAAGGGAGTGTGCGATGAAGGGCGAGGGGTCGGGGAAACCGGTCTCGCCGTCTACCTCGACTTCACGGATGCCATCAAGCGCCTCGGAGCAAGCGTGATTCGGCAACGGTACGGGAACCTCTTCGACATGTATCAGAAGATCACCGACGAGAACCCGTACCGCGTGCCCATGCGAATCTATCCCGCTGTGCACTACACGATGGGCGGCCTCTGGGTGGACTACAACTTGATGAGCACGATTCCAGGACTGCACGTGCTCGGCGAGGCCAACTTCTCCGACCACGGCGCCAACCGGCTCGGGGCGAGCGCGCTCATGCAAGGGCTGGGTGACGGCTACTTCATCGCTCCCTACACGCTGCCGAACTACATTGCGGGCGTCTCGCTCGAGCCGGTGACGACTGATCACGAGGCGTTCAAGGAGGCCGAGCACGCGGTCCAGGAGCGTATCGATCGATTGCTCACCATCCGCGGCTCGAAGACGCCACGTGACTTTCACCGCGAGCTCGGCCGCACGCTGTGGGACAACGTCGGCATGACGCGGACCGCCGAGAGCCTGGCGCGGGCGCTCGCGGTCATACCTCGGCTCCGCGAGCAGTTCTGGCAGGACGTCTGTGTGCCAGGCGAGCCGAACAACATGAACAAGAGCCTCGAGTACGCAGGACGCGTGGCCGACTATCTGGAGTTCGCAGAAGTGATGGCGCTCGACGCGCTCGAACGTGCCGAGTCGTGCGGCGGGCACTTCCGCGAAGAGTTTCAGACCTCCGATGGCGAGGCGCTACGCGACGATGAGGGTTTCGCGCACGTCGCTGCGTGGGAGTTCGCGGGAATCGGTCAGAGGCCCGTTCGGCACGTCGAGCCGCTCGTTTTCGAGTTCGTCAAGCCAACGCAGCGGAGTTACAAGTAGAAGGGGTCAAGGGGTCAAGGGGTCAGGGATCAGGCATCAGGACGAGGCGGGCGGGAGATCTTGAACGCATGAGCAGAATGACCGTAAGGCTGCGGGTCTGGCGTCAGCCGGGCCCAACCGTACCAGGCCACTTCGCCGAGTATGTGGCCAAGGATGTCTCACCGCACATGTCGTTCCTGGAGATGCTGGACCAGGTGAACGAGGGGCTGATTCGAAGGGGCGAGGACCCGATCGCCTTCGACTCGGACTGCCGCGAGGGTATCTGCGGCAGCTGTGGGTTCCTCGTGAATGGCCTGCCCCACGGTCCAGATCGCGCGACGACGGTGTGCCAGCTTCATATGCGTCGCTTCCGGGATGGGGCAACCATCACGATCGAGCCCTGGCGCGCCCGTGCGTTTCCGGTAGTCAAGGACTTAGTGGTCGATCGCGGGGCGTTCGACCGGATCATCCAGGCGGGCGGGTATGTCTCGGTGAACGTCGGCGCAGCAGCGGACGCGCAAGCGATTCCCGTGCCAAAGCCCATTGCAGAGGGCGCGATGGATGCGGCGCAATGCATCGGCTGCGGCGCATGTGTTGCCGCATGCAAGAACGCGGCAGCCGCGCTCTTCGTCGCCGCCAAGATCACCCATCTGAATCTGCTACCACAAGGCCAACCCGAGCAGAACCGGCGCGTGGTGGCGATGGTCGACCACGCCGATACGGAAGGCTTTGGCAGCTGCTCGAACGAAGGAGAGTGCGAGGCGGTCTGCCCCAAAGAGATCAAGCTTTCGACGATCGCGCGGATGAACCGCCAGTACGCCTGGGCGAGCCTGTTCGGGCGCTAGCAACCACGAAGGGCACGAAGGATCAACCACGAAGAACACGAAGTTCACGAAGAAGAAATTCAATGGTTTTCTTCGTGCTCCGCCCTACACGCCAATCACTGCAACGAGCTCCCGGACAGCGCCTGCCGATTTCTGGAGTGCCGCCTGCTCTTCGTCGGTGAGCGTGATCTGAACGATCTGCTCGACGCCTCGGGCGCCCAACTTGACGGGCACACCCACGAAGACGTCGCTGATACCGTACTCGCCCTGTAGGAACACCGAGCAGGGATGGATCTTCTTCTTGTCCTTGAGGATGCACTCGACCATCTCGGCGGCTGCCGCCCCTGGTGCATACCAGGCGCTCGTGCCCACGAGCTTCGTGATCTCTGCGCCGCCGTCCGCCGTCCGCTTGCAGATGGCCTCGACGCGATCCGGCGGCAACAGCTCCGTGATCGGCACGCCCGCCACAGTCGAGTATCGTGGCAGTGGCACCATCGTGTCGCCATGGCCGCCCAGCACGAAGGCTTGTACGTTCTCCACCGAGACGTTCAGCTCCATGGCAATGAAGGTACGCATGCGAGCGGAGTCGAGCACGCCAGCCATTCCGATGACCCGTTCGCGCGAGAAGCCGCTCAGCCGGTAGACGGCTTGGCACATGGCGTCCAGCGGGTTCGCCACCGGGACGATGATGCAGTCTGGCGAGTGCTTGACCACCTCCGCCGTGACGGCCTGCATGATCTTGTAGTTGACCTGCAGCAGATCGTCACGGCTCATGCCGGGCTTCCGCGGCACGCCCGATGTAATGACCACGACCTCGGAGCCGGCGCTCAAGGCGTAGTCGTCCACGCCCCCGCCGACCAGCCGCACGTCGGAGGCGTCGATCGGGCAGGCCTGCAGCACATCGAGCGCGATGCCCTTGGCCTTCTCCGCCGCGATGTCGAGGATGACGACGTCTGCGAGGGCCTTGGTGGCTAGGGCGCGCGCGACCGATGCACCGACGTTGCCGGCGCCGCCTACGACTGTCACTTTGCGGTTCATGACATGTTCTCGATGATGGCGTCGGCGAACTGCGACGTCTTGAGCTCGGTCGCGCCTTCCATCTGACGCGCCAGATCGTAGGTGACCCGCTTCTGCTGGATCGTTCGCTCGAGCGCGCTGGTGATGAGTTGCGCCGCCTCGCTCCAGCCCAGGTGCTTCAGCATCATCTCACCCGAGAGCAGCACACTGCTCGGGTTGATGACGTCCTTCCCCGCATACTTCGGTGCGGTACCATGCGTCGCCTCGAAGAACGCGATGTCGTCGCTCATGTTGGCCCCGGGCGCCATCCCGAGACCGCCTACCTGAGCGGCACACGCGTCCGACAGGTAATCACCGTTGAGATTCGGCGTGGCGAACACGTCGTAGTCAGCCGTGCGTGTGAGGACCTGCTGGAATACGCTGTCAGCAATCCGATCGTTTATGAGGATCTTGCCTTCTCGGCTCGCTCCAGCGGTAACCTCGTCCTCGGTCACGATGGCGTCGCGGAACTCCGCCTTGGCGACCTCATAGCCCCAGTCGCGGAACGCGCCCTCGGTGAACTTCATGATGTTTCCCTTGTGCACCAAGGTCACCGTCTTCCGCTGATTGTGAATGGCGTACTGGATCGCTTTTCGTACGAGTCGCTTGCTGCCGGTCTCCGAGATCGGTTTGATGCCAATCCCCGAGTCGGGCCGCACACGCTTGCCCATCTCACGCTCGAGGAATTCAATCAGGCGCTGTGCTTGCGGCGTGCCTTTTGCCCATTCGATGCCGGCGTAGACGTCCTCGGTGTTCTCGCGAAAGATCACGACGTCCATCAGCTCCGGCCGCGTCACGGGCGTGGGCGTCCCTTTGAAGTACCGCACCGGCCGCACGCACGCGAACAAGTCGAGCACCTGTCGCAGGGTGACGTTGAGACTGCGGATGCCACCGCCCACCGGCGTGGTCAGCGGTCCCTTGATCGCCACCTTGAAGTAGCGGACGGCCTCGATCGTGTCGGAGGGCAACCACTCTTGATACTGCGCCTTGGCGGTCTCGCCTGCCGGCACTTCGAACCACACGACGGCGCGCGTGCCGCCGTAGGCGTTTGCCACGGCCGCGTCGAAGACACGCACAGCGGCGTGCCAGATGTCCGGCCCGGTGCCGTCTCCTTTGATGTACGGAATGATTGGATGATCCGGCACGACGAGCTGACCGTTCTTCCAGGTGATGGGCTCGCCGTCCGTCGGTGGTGTCAGTTGTGTGAGCTGAGGATGCATACGCTACGCAAGGACCTGGACACGTGCAGCACGCCGCGATTTTAGGGCACGTCCCCCCGACCCAGTTACGAGATCTTCACAGAAACTGTGGAAAAGGTTGTTGAAAACAGCAGCATCGCGCGCCGAATCTGCCGGCCAATTAGCATGATTCTTCACTTTGCACCACGGTGGTGCGATTACTTCATCACGAGCCGCATGGCGCTCGCCCGAGTGCGCGCCATTATACTGTAGGCTGGGTGACGCAAGCTGGGGCCCAACGTCTTCGTCCGACGCGTTCGGACGACCAACCGCTCGCGCCGGCTGACGTGGCCGGCCGTTCCCCGAGACTCACGATCGATTATGAAAATTATCGTTGCGGATAATCTTCCTGCTTCTGCCGTCGACCTCCTGCGCGCGGTCGACGGCTGGACGGTCGACACGCTCGCAGGCCGCGCCCGATCAGAACTGCTCACTGCCATGGCGACTGCCGATGCGCTCCTGGTGCGCAGCGCCACCAAGGTGGATCGCGAATTGCTAGAGGCCGCGCCAGCGCTGCGCATCGTTGCGCGTGCGGGCACCGGCGTCGACAACGTCGATCTCGATGTCGCGAGCACGCGCGGCATCATGGTGACCAACGCACCAGGCGTCAACAGCGTCAGCGTCGCCGAGCACGTCTTCGCGCTCATGTTGTCGCTCGCCCGGCGCGTGCCGGTGGCCGATGGGTCGATGAAGCAGCACCGGTGGGAAAAGAAAGCGCTGCTTGGTGCGGAGCTCCGCGGCAAGACCCTCGGCATCGTCGGCTTGGGACGGATCGGTCAAGAAGTTGCCCACCGTGCCCGCGTCTTTGGCATGAGCGTCGTGGCATACGATCCGTTCATTCCGACTCACGTCGCGGCCGATATGGGCGTTCGCATACTGGCACTCGACGAGCTCTGCTCGCAGGCCGACTTCATCACGTTGCACGTGCCGGTCACCGAGGAGACGCGCCGGCTGTTCAGTCGCGAACAGCTCGTGCGGTGCAAGGCCGGGGCCTGCTTGATCAATACGGCACGCGGTGAGCTGATCGACGAAGCGGCGCTGCTCGAGCTGCTCGAGAGCGGCCACCTTGGCGGCGCCGGTCTCGATGTGTATGAAAAGGAACCGCCAGGCGATTGGCAGCTCGTCTCTCACTCACGGGTGGTCGCGACGCCTCACATTGCTGCGTCCACCTCGGAGGCGCAGGAGCTCGTCGGCCTCGACGTGGCGGAAGGCGTGCGCGATTACTTGTTGCACGGCGTCGTACGCAACGCCGTGAACTTCCCCTCCGTGCCAGCCGAAGAATTCGCGAAGCTGCAGCCCTGGATGTCCCTCGCCGAGCGCCTGGGCATCTGCGCCGCGCAGTTGGCCACCGGCCCCATCCAAAAGGTTGGCATCCGATATTACGGTCAATTGGCCGAAGGACCACGCGAGCTCATCACCGGTTCGGTGCTCGTTGGCGTCTTCCGGCACATCTTGAGCGCGGGCACCGTGACTCTCGTCAACGCGCGCGCGCTCGCGGCCGACCGTGGCGTCGAGGTGCTCGACACGCGCAGTACACGCGCCCGGGACTTTACGAGCCTCGTGTCGGTGAAGCTTCACACGAGCGATGGGGAGCAGTGGCTCGAGGGCACGATCTTCGAGCACGGCGGCCCGCGCATCGTGCTCCTCAACGGGGTCGGTGTCGAAGCCCCGATCGAGGGCACGCTCATCGTGATTGAGAATCAGGACCGGCCGGGCGTCATAGGCGAGGTTGGCACCTGCCTCGGTCGCCATGCCATCAACATCGCGACGTTCGCCCTCGGCCGCACAGGCGCCGGCGCCGTTGGCATCGTCAAGGTCGACGAGCGCGACGCCGCTGGCGTCGATGACGCAGTCCTGACCGAGATACGCGCGATTGCTGCAGTGCGGAGAGCGACGGTGGTGCGGTTAGGGTGAGGGGTGACGAGGTGACAAGGTGAACGGGTGACAAGGTGAACGGGTGGCTCGCAGCATATTAGGCCCACATCGAGCGATGGGAAAGCGTCGACCGATTTGAAAAGCGTCGCCCCGCTTCCACCCCAGTGCATCGAACTACCCCTCACCTTGTCACCCCCTCCCCTTGTCACCCCGGTCACGGCAGTCCCAGCTGCCGCACCGCATCCGTCACCGTATCGCGCAGTTCGACGGCATCGGCACCGACGGTCGTCACGACATAGCGGGCGGTGACGCTATCGCCCGCCTTCACCATGAACAACTGCCCCACCCCCGAGATAATCGCGGTCCTCTCGACGCCCTCGCTGGTCACCTTCTCGGCCACGCCAATCAAACGGAGCTGCAGCGTTTTGGCAGCCGGGGTGGCCTTGGGAGCTGGTGGCAAAGCCGCGGGTCCTGGCTCGGGTCGAGCGGCAGGCGGCGGTTCTCGTTGCGCAAAGTGAAACGGATTCCGCTGAGATGCGTGTGGGGCTGGGGCCGTTCGGGAATGTGCGCTCAGCCGCTCGACCTGGCCGCTCACCTCGTCGGCCATGCGCTCGACTTCGGTTCTGGGCGTCGGCTGCGTCGCGATTGGGCGTGGATACGGCGCGCGCGGCGCGGCAGTGGCCCAGAGAACCGCCACCACGGCAACGCTGCACAGGACCACCGCCACTGCGGTTTTCATCGAAGGCTCGTCCGGGACGATCGTAACAGAAGACAGTCAGGCCGGCTCGGCGAGATAACGGCCCCTCCGCGAAGGTAGGGCGCGTTCGCCGAACGCGCCGTCTGGTTCGCTAAATTTGTGCTATGATTCGATGTGCACCGTTCGTGGCCCGCTGAAAGCACCCGCCCCACGGTCGCGGTCGTCGTTCCTGCTCGATATCACTCGACGCGTCTCCCTGGAAAGCCACTCGCCGACATTCATGGGAAGCCCATGATTGTGCACGTGTACGAGCGTGCGTGCACGGCAACCTCCGTTGATCGGGTAATTGTAGCGACCGATGACGCCCGGGTCGTGAGCGCGCTCACGGCAGTGGGCGGTGAAGCGACGCTGACCTCTGCGGCACATCAGACCGGTACAGATCGCGTGGCAGAAGTCGCCCGTTCGCTCCGATGCGATCTCATCGTCAACGTCCAGGGTGATGAGCCGCTCGTCACTGGTGCGATGATCGACGCGGCGGTGGCAGCCTGTGCGACAGATCCTAACCTCCCGATGTCGACACTCCGGTGTCGGTTCGCCGACAGCGAAGACCCGAGCAATCCCCATGTCGTGAAGGTTGTCGTCGACCGGCGCGGTCACGCCCTCTACTTCTCGCGTGCGCCCATCCCGTTCCGGCGGCGAACCGATGACGATTTCGTAGGATGGTTCAAGCACATTGGCTTGTACGTCTACCAGCGTGAGGTCCTACTGAGACTTGCGTCGCTCCCACCCACGCCGCTCGAGCAAGCAGAGTCGCTCGAGCAGTTGCGGGCGCTGGAGCACGGGTATGCAATCGGTACCGTGGAGACCCCTTGGGACTCCACGGGTGTGGACACCGTGGAGGATCTGGAACGAGCTCGACAACAACTGGCAGGCGCGTTCGGCGAACGCGCCCTACCATAGATCAAGGTAGGGACGCCTCGCCGAGGCGTCCGTTACCGTGGCGCCGAAAACTATGACCACTCCCCGGAGCCCTGAAGCCCGCCCTGTCAAGTACATCTTCGTTACCGGCGGCGTCGTTTCCTCACTCGGCAAAGGCTTGGCGGCCGCGTCTATAGGGTGTCTGCTCGAAGGCCACGGCTATCGGGTCACGCTCCAGAAGTTCGACCCCTATATCAATGTTGACCCTGGCACGATGAGCCCCTATCAGCACGGTGAGGTCTACGTCACCGACGATGGCACCGAAACGGACCTGGACCTGGGGCACTACGAACGGTTCACGGGCACGGTGACGACACGCAACCACAACTGGACGACCGGGAAGGTATATTTGTCGGTCATTCAGAAGGAGCGGCGGGGTGATTACCTGGGAGCCACGGTCCAGGTCATTCCTCACATCACCAACGCCATCAAGGACTGCATCAAAGCGGTCGCCGAGGGCGTCGACTTCGTCCTCGTCGAGATTGGCGGCACGGTTGGTGACATCGAGAGCTTGCCCTTCCTCGAAGCAATCCGCCAGTTCCGGCAGGACGTTGGGCGGGAGAACGCCCTCTACATCCACCTCACTCTGGTTCCGCACGTCTCCACCGCCGGCGAGCTGAAGACGAAGCCCACACAACACAGTGTCCGTGATCTCCGGTCGATTGGTATTCAGCCGGACATCCTTCTCTGCCGGACCGATCGGTTCCTGCCGCCAGAAATCAAACGCAAGATTGCCTTGTTCTGCGACGTGGACGAGGAGGCCGTCATCACCGCCAAGGATGTCTCGAGCGTGTACGAGGTCCCGCTGGTGCTCGCGGCCGAGGGGCTGGATCGCATCGTGCTCAAGCGGCTCGGGCTGCGCGAGACCGAGCGACGCATGGCCGAATGGGAGGATCTCGTCGACCGGGTCCGGCATCCGACCGATGAGATGACGATCCACGTTGTCGGCAAGTACATCGGGCTCGAGGATTCGTACAAGAGCCTGAACGAAGCGCTTGCACATGGCGGGTTCCGCAGTCGGCTCAATGTCAATATCCGCTGGATTGAGGCGGAGGCGCTGGAGGCGCCGGGCGGTGAGCGTCTGTTGGACGAGGCGCACGGTATCTTGGTGCCGGGTGGCTTCGGTGCACGTGGCACCCGTGGCATGATGCGGGCAGCCGAGATCGCGCGGACCCGTCAGATTCCGTACTTTGGCATCTGTTACGGCTTTCAATGGGGTACGGTGGAGTTCGCCCGGGCTGTGTGCGGCCTCACGGACGCTGATTCAACCGAGTGCGCTCCGGACACGGCCACGCCGGTCATCTACAAGCTGCGGGACCTGCTCGGCGTCGACGACCTCGGTGGAA
Organism: Luteitalea sp.; assembly: GCA_009377605.1. Lineage (NCBI taxonomy): Bacteria > Pseudomonadati > Acidobacteriota > Vicinamibacteria > Vicinamibacterales > Vicinamibacteraceae > Luteitalea > Luteitalea sp. The sequence goes on along the minus strand of WHTT01000042.1, from coordinate 9,705 downwards.
CCATGCGACTCGGCTCATACGCGTGCCAGCTCAAGCCGGGTTCGCTCGCACAGCGACTCTACGGCGCCGACGTGATTCACGAACGGCATCGGCACCGCTACGAGTTCAATTGTCTGTACGAGCAGGCGCTGACAACGCACGGCCTCCAGATCGTTGGGCGCTCGCTCGACGGCAAGTTCGTCGAGATCATCGAGCTCCCCGGCCATCCATGGTTCGTCGCTGTTCAGTTCCATCCAGAGTTCAAGTCGAAGCCCCGTCGGCCACACCCACTCTTTGCCGGCTTCATCGAAGCGGCGTACCGGCACAAGCAAGAGGCGCTCGGCAACCAGAGCGCGGCTCTGCGAGCCGTCAAGGTTCGAGGGTCGAGGTTGGAGGTTCGAGGTTGACCCTCCCACCTTGAACCTCGAACCTCGAACCTCGAACCGTATAATGACCGCGGTGAAGGCGGTGGAGATTGGCTCGCTGCGATTGGGAGCAGGCGCTCCGCTCATGCTCATTGCGGGGCCGTGCGTCATCGAGAGTGCGGAGCACGCGCTGACGATCGCCCGCACCGTGGCCTCCACTGCTCGAGCTCACGGCATCCCCTATATATTCAAAGCATCGTTCGATAAGGCAAATCGCACGTCACTCGGATCGTTCCGGGGTCCTGGCCTGGAAGAAGGGCTGCGCGTGCTCGCGCGGATCAAGGCGGAGGTTGGCCTGCCCGTGCTCACCGACATCCACGAGCCGTGGCAGGCGCCGCGTGTGGCCGAGGTCGCCGACGTGCTGCAGATTCCCGCCTTTCTTTGTCGGCAGACGGACCTGTTGGTAGCAGCCGCCGAGACAGGGGCCGTCGTGAATATCAAGAAGGGGCAGTTCCTCGCTCCGCTCGATATGCAGCATCCCGTGGCCAAGGTGACTCAGCACGGTAACCCGCGTGTATTCGTCACCGAGCGCGGCACGACGTTCGGCTACCACAACTTGGTCGTCGACATGCGAGCGTTTCCGCTGCTGCGCTCGCTTGGAGTACCAGTGGTCTTCGATGTGACGCACAGCCTGCAGCTGCCTGGCGCAGGCGGCGGCGCCTCGGGCGGTGAGGCGGCGTTCATCGAACCGCTCGCCTGCGCTGGCGTCGGTGCAGGAGTCGACGGCCTCTTCGTCGAGGTCCACGAAGAGCCATCTCGCGCGCCAAGCGACGGGCAGAACGCCCTTCCTCTCGAACGGCTGGACGCGCTCCTGGCACGGCTGGTGCGCGTGCGGCAGGCCGTCGAGGGAGGATAGCCCGACAGGGCGCGAGGCGAGCAACGCAACGCCATGGCACAGACAACCAGCGCCGCCAGCGATCTCGAGCTCGCCATGCGCGTCCTCCGCACGGAGGCGAATGCGATTCTGCGTCTGGTCGACCGTCTCAACGCACAGTTCGAGCGTGCAGTACAGTTGATTCTCGACTGCCGCGGACGGGTCATCGTCACAGGCATGGGGAAGTCGGGAATCATCGGGCGCAAGATCGCGGCAACGCTCGCGAGCACCGGAACGCCGGCGTTTTATTTGCATTCCGCTGAGGCCTTCCACGGCGATCTGGGTGCCATTCGCGCCGACGATGTGATGGTGGCGTTGTCACACAGTGGCGAAACGGACGAGGTCGTTCGCCTCCTCGAGACCGTCCGCCGGCTCGGGGCCCGGTTCATCGTCATGACCGGATCACCGATGTCCACGCTTGGCCAGTCGGCTGACGCCACGCTCGACTGCGGCGTGGATGAAGAGGCATGCCCAATGAACTTGGCACCCACCGCCAGCACAACGGCTGCCTTGGCGCTCGGCGACGCGCTGGCAATGGTAGTGCTCGTTCGGCGGGGATTTCGCGCGGAAGACTTCGCCAATCTGCACCCAGGCGGTCAGTTGGCCAAGCGGCTCATGCGGGTAGCGCGCCTGATGCACACTGGTGATCAGGTGCCGCACGTGCTGCCGGAGACGTCCGTCCGCGATGTCGTTTACGAGATATCGCGCAAGGGCCTCGGCATGGTCTGCGTGCAGGACGACCAGCAGCGACTCGTCGGCATCATCACGGACGGCGATCTGCGACGGCACATGGCCAGTGCGCCGGACATCCTCGAGCGTACGGCGGCAGCCGTCATGACGCGATCGCCTGTCACCATCCGCCCGGCCATGCTCGCGGTGGAGGCGCTAAAGCTGTTGGAGGAGCGGAAGATCACCGCGCTCGTCGTGACCGATGATCACCAGCGGGTCCAAGGCGTTTTGCACTTGCACGACCTCTGGCGGACGGAGATGTTTTAAGGGTCCTTGGTCCTTGGTTCATGGTGCGCCTTGGCGTACCGAAGCGCCGAAGCGTACTTAAGGGCACCAGGGACCAAGAACCAAGGACCAGGAACCAAGAACTGACCACCAATGGGTGACTACATCCCGTTGTTGTCCGCCTTGATTGCTCTCCTGGCAGGTCTTGCGGCCGGCAAGGCATGGGAGCGCTACAAGCTCCACGAGGGCCGGTGGATCGACCGTCGAAAGGCCCGCCAGTCGCCGCACTACATCCAGGGGCTGAACTTTCTTGCGAACAATCAGATCGACCACGCCATCGAAGAGCTTGGCCAGGCGGCGCACGTCGACACCGAAGCGGCCGAGATTCACATGATTCTCGGCAATCTCTACCGCGAGAAGGGACAGGTCGGGAGGGCCATCGAGATTCACCAGCAGGTGCTCCAGCGCCCGCGGCTCACGAAGTTGGAGCACACCTACGGACTCCTGTGCCTTGGCGTCGACTTCCGGCGTGCTGGCTTCGTCGACCGGGCGCGCGAAGCATTTGCGGAGGTCCTTCGCCTCGATCCGAGCAACGAGCACGCCTTGCTGAACTTACAGCGGCTGCACGAGGACCAGCGCCAGTGGGACGAGGCGTACCGCATTCGTCAGCACTTGGTCCAGGAAGAGGTGCGCGGCGCCGAGGATCGGCATCAGGAGATCCAAGCGTTTCTCGAGAACGAGCTCGGCCTCGAAGCAGTGAGGCGACGGGACTTCACCGAAGCCATCCAGTGGTTCGAGAAGGCGATTGAGCGGGCGCCTGGCGTTCTGCCGACGTACCTCCATCTCGGCGACGTCTACCATCGACAGGGGCAGGTCGCTGCCGCGGTGGCCATATGGGAGCGCCTGATCGAGGCGGCGCCTGACCGAGCGTACCTGGCCTTCGACCGCCTCTCGGCGGCGTATACTGCCGGCGGCGCCCCCCATCAATTCGAGACACTCTGCCGGCGGCTCATGCAAACGCAGCCGCAGGACTGGCGCGCGCGTGTCGCGCTGGGCCGGCACCTCGCCGCGCACGGGGCACCCTCGGCGGCCTTCGAGGTCTTGCTGGCGGCGCTCCGCAACAATCCGCACGCGCTCGGCGTCCATCAAGCCGTCTGGGAGACACTCATGCAGCTCGGTCTCGACCGGACACGGGTGAAGAGCTACATGGAACAGAGTCAGGACGCGGTGTTCTACCGTGACCCGCATATCTGTGTGCGCTGCCGCTACCGGAGCGACGAGCTCCTCTGGCGATGCCCGCACTGTCATGAGTGGAACTCCTTCGTGGAAGATCGATTGTCCCCCGCCAAGGAGCGAGACGAGATCGCCACGTAGAACCGATGTTACGTGTGGCGCTCACCGGTGGAATCGCCAGTGGCAAGAGCTACGTGCTGCGCCTGTTCGCGACACACGGTCTCGCCACGATCGACGCCGACGTCCTGGCTCGGGAGGTCGTTCGGCCGGGCACGCCGGGCCTCGCCGCGATCGTGGAACGATTTGGTCGCGAGCTCCTGAGGCCCGACGGCACCCTCGATCGTGGGCGCCTCGGGCAGCAGATCTTCAGCAACGAGGGGGCGCGCCGCGATCTCGAACAGATCATTCACCCCGCGGTCTACCGGGCCATCGATGCGGCGTTCGCACACCTGGACCAAGACGGCGCACGCCTGGGGGTCGCTGACATCCCGCTCCTCTTCGAGACAGGCCACGAGAACGAGTTCCACCGGATCGTGGTGACCTCCTGTCCGCGAGATGTCCAAATCGAACGGATGATGACGCGAGACCATCTGAGTCGCGAGGAGGCCGAGCAACGTCTCGCCACCCAATGGCCAATCGATCAGAAGGAGGCGGGCGCCGACTTCGTCGTCCACACCGCCGTCCCATTCGAGGAGACCAATCGCCAGGTCGCCGCCGTGGTCGAGGCGCTGCGAGCGGAAGGGGCTTAAAACAAGGGGCGAGGGACAAGGAGCGAGAGTGAGGTTCAGAGGCAAGGCCGCGGCATCCGGAACGTCGGAGGTGTGACGCCCCTTCGGCAAGCTCAGGGCGCCCCGAGCGGAGTCGAGGGGCGATGAAGGTGACAGCATGAAGGGTCTGACGAAGCTCGCCCCTGGACCGGGTCACGTTGCGATCGCAGAACGCCCCGAACGGGCTCCTGGGCCAGGCGAAGTGCTGGTGGAAGTACACGGAGCCGGCGTGTGCGGCACGGACCTGCACATCGAGGCGGGTGAGTTCCGGAGCGTGCCACCGGTGACCATGGGCCACGAGCTGTCGGCCGTCGTGGTCGAGGTCGGTCCTGATGTGCCCCCTGACTGGCTCGGTGCCGCCGTCGTCACTGAAACCTACTATTCCACCTGCGGCGCCTGTCAGTGGTGTCGGGCCGGTCGAATCAATCTCTGCCCAGAGCGACAATCGATCGGCTCGGTCGTCGATGGCGGCTTTGCCCCGCGCGCGCTGCTGCCAGTGAAGAATCTGCACAGGATTCCGGGATGGCTCGACGAGCACGCCGCCGTGCTGATCGAGCCGCTGGCGTGCGTGTGCCAATGCCTGTGCGATCCACCCGCCGTGACGGCTGGCGACCAGGTCCTGGTGACCGGTCCGGGGCCCGTTGGGCTGCTGGCGGCACAGGTCGCGCGGGCGCTCGGCGGGTCGGTGCAGGTGATCGGTCTACCCCGAGATGAAAGGCGCCTCGAGGTAGCGGATAGGCTCGGCTTCACTGTTGGGCATGCTGCCGAGCCAGGCGCGGACGTTGTCGTCGAGTGCTCAGGGGCCGCGGGAGGAGCCGCAACCTGTCTGCAGGCTGCCAGCCGCGGCGGTCGCTACGTTCAGATCGGCGTGTTCGGCAAGGATGTCTGTGTTCCCCTGGACCACATCTTCCAGAAGGAGCTCATTGTCTCCTCGGGCTTTGCCTCCACGCCGCGCTCCTGGAGCCGGGCGCTGACGCTCGTCCTGGATCGGAAGCTTGCGCTCGAGCCGCTCGTGTCATCGGTGGTCCCTCTCACCGAATGGGAGCAGGTCTTTGCCAATCTGCGGCAAGGTCAAGGGATCAAGGTCGTCTTCGACCCGCGACTCGATGAATCCCGAACCGGTATTGGCCAGGGCTAAGGACCTGCGCGACGACCGCTGGCAGCCCGCGCCTCGCCTGCCGCGAGCGTGTTCTTCATGAGCATCGCGACGGTCAGCGGACCGACACCGCCCGGCACCGGCGTGAGCGCCCCGGCGACCTGCGCCACCCCCGGATGCACGTCGCCGATGAGAACCGAGCCTTTGCGCGCAAGGTCAGCAACCCTTGGCGAGCCCTCACCAAAGAACCGTCGGACGTCGGCTTCGTCGCTCAGCCGGTTCATGCCGACGTCCACGACGGTGGCGCCCGGCTTGACGAACCCCGGCGTGACGAATCCCGCACGCCCAATTGCCGCGACGAGGATGTCGGCACGTGCGGCGGTATCGGCGAGATCCGGCGTCCGGGAATGGCAAATCGTGACGGTGGCGTGGCGATGCAACAGCATCAGCGCCATTGGCTTGCCCACGATGTCGCTTCTGCCAATGACCACGGCGTGATGTCCTGCGGGGTCGATACCGTAGCGGTCGAGCAGCTCCATGATGCCTGCAGGCGTGCATGAGCGAAGGCCGGGCCGATTCTGGACGAGCCGCCCAACGCTCTCGGCGCTGAATCCATCCACATCCTTTGCGGGATCGATGGTGTCGAACACGCGGCGTGCCGCGCCCTCCCCCATGGCCTCCGGCAGCGGTGATTGGACCAGGATCCCATCGTGGCGCTCGCTACGATTGAGGCTTTCCACGAGCGCGAGCACATCGCCCAGGGAGGTGGCGGCAGGAAGCGCATGCAGGTCGATCCAAAACCCGGCCTCTCCCCCGGCGCGTGCCTTGTTGCGCACGTAGATTTGCGAAGCCGGATCCTCACCCACCAGTACGATGCCGAGCCCCGGCGCGCGGCCGAAGCGCGCCGTGAATGCCGCGACCCTCGGCGTCAGCTCTTCCCGAATCTGTCGAGCCACGCCGGCACCATCCAGGAGCCGGGCGCTGTTGGACAATGAGGTCATTCAGCGATCTCCAAACAGCACTCTAACTCGGGTTTCTCCATTTGATACGTCACTGCACGTCATACGTAATGAGGGGGGAAGGCGCAACCCGAAGAGACCTGTCTCATGAATCGACGGCTACCTTAGCACGAAGATGGACGAGCGATCGCCGGACGTGGTCGGCCGGCCTCGCCCCGGTGGCGTCCGTTTTGCACTTGGGGTCAGGCGTCACATTCACGTAGAATGCCGCCGCCCACCAGTCGCGCATTGTGGACAGGAGCGCTATGGCAGTGTCATCGGATCGAGGCATGTGGAGCGGCCGGCTCGGGTTCATCCTCGCGACCGCAGGGTCGGCGGTCGGCCTCGGCAACATCTGGGGCTTTCCGATTCAGGTGGGCCAGGGTGGCGGCGCCGCCTTCGTCCTGATCTACCTGGCCTGTGTCTTCTTGATTTGCGTCCCAATCCAGATCGCGGAATTCGCCATTGGCCGGCGCGCCCAGCGTGCACCGGTCGGTGCCTTTCGCACCATTAGTCCGAGCACGCGCTGGTGGCTCGTGGGGGCGCTCGGCACCATCACCGGCGTCGGCATTCTGTCCTTCTACGTCGTGGTCGCTGGGTGGACGCTTGCCTACATCTGGTTCGCGGCGGCGGGCAGCGTTGGCAACAGTCCGGAGGCGATTGGCGGCTTCTTCAAGGCCTTTGCGGCCAACGCCCCGCTCAACGTATGCCTGACCCTGGTCACGCTTGGCATGACGGCCGCCATCATCCTCGGCGGTGTGCGCGGCGGTATCGAGCGCGCGAGCCGAGCGCTCATGCCGCTGCTTTTCGGCCTGCTCGTGCTGCTCGCCATTCGTGCGGTGACGCTGCCTGGAGCCGCCGACGGACTGGCCTACTACCTCCGACCGGACTTCAGCAGCATCGCCGACATCCGGGTGTTCAACGCCGCTCTGGGCCAAGCCTTCTTCTCACTCAGCCTTGGCATGGGGACGCTCATCACCTACGGCAGTTACCTCTCGAAGCGCGAGAGCATTGGGGCGTCGGCGCTCTGGATCGCGGCGATCGATACGACGATCGCGTTGTTGGCCGGCTTCGTCATTTTTCCGGCGGGCTTCTCCATCGCAGGCTTCGATCCCCGGACGAGCGGACCGAGCTTGATCTTCGAGGTGCTGCCGCGGCTCTTCGCGACCCTGCCTGGAGGGCAGCTCTTCGGCGCCGCCTTCTTCGTCCTCCTCTTCATGGCCGCGCTCACCTCGGCAATCTCGCTGCTCGAGGTTCCCGTGGCCCACTTGATCGACCAGCACCGCTGGTCCCGCCGCAAGGCGGTGCTGACGGTGACGGTGGTCACGGCCGTCCTGGCACTGCCCTCCGCGCTCGGGAACGGCGCTGTTGGGTTCTTCACCCAATTACCGGGCCTCGGTTTGGACTTCCTCACGTTGATGGCCACGATCTGGAACAACTTTTCGCTGCCGATCGGTGGTTTCCTGACGGCCATCTTCGTCGGCTACGTCTGGCGGGTCGAGGGCGCCCTCTCGGAGCTGCTCGCCGAGCATGCCTGGTTTCCTCAGCCGCATCTCTGGGGCGCCATCATCCGCTACGTGTGCCCCGTCGCGATCTTCGTGATCATCTTCTTCACGGTCCGCGCGCTCATTGGCTGACCCCGCCGAAGCGACGCGCGTAGGGAGCGATAGATGGATGTTTCCACACTGACCGACCGCATCCTGGCGATCGATGGCCAGGTTTGGCAACCGTTTGCCATGCCGCTGGTGCTCGTGATCGTTGGCGGGCTATTGACGGTGATGACCGGGTTCGTGCAGATCCGCCGCTTCCCCATTGCGTTTCGGATGGCGCTCGGCGGCCTCTTACATCGAGAGGCCGATTCCGGGGCGGCGATCACATCGTTCCAGGCGCTCTCGACGGCGCTCGCGGCGACGGTGGGCAACGGCAACATCGGCGGCGTCGCCACCGCCATCCTGATCGGCGGCCCGGGCGCGGTGTTCTGGATGTGGGCGTGTGCGGCGGTCGGAATGGCCACGAAGTACGCCGAGGCGGTGCTGAGCGTGCACTACCGTGTGACGCGCGAGACGGGCGAGCTCGCGAGCGGCCCGATGTACTACATCATGCGTGGCAGCGCGAATCCCGGCCTGGGACGGGTCTTCGCGTATCTATTCGCGGCGTTCGGGTCGGTGACCTGCCTCGCCGGCACCGGGAACATGGCCCAATCGAACACCGTCGCACGAACGTTCGTCGAGGCCGCTAGAACACTCGGCGTGGAGGTGCCGCTCTGGGTACCCGGCATTCTCATCACGGTATCCGTTGGGCTGGTGCTGCTCGGAGGCATCAAGCGCATCGCGGCCACGGCCGAGCGGATCGTGCCGCTCATGATCGTCATCTACGTCCTCACTGGGCTGGTCTACATCGTCTTGAACGCGGGCCAGCTACCGCACGTCTTGGGGCTGATCTTCGCGGAGGCATTCACGCCGACGGCGGCCGTGGGCGGGTTCGCCGGCGCATCGGTCGCGCAGGCCATCGCTGCCGGGGTCAGCCGCGGCGTGCTCTCGAATGAAGCAGGCCTGGGCAGCGCACCAATCGTGCATGGGGTCGCTAACGTCAAGCACCCCGCGGAACAGGGGCTCGTCGGCGTCTTCGAAGTCTTCACGGACACGATCGTCGTCTGCTCGATGACCGCCTTCGTCATCCTGTCATCAGGACTCTGGACCGATGTCGCGTATCAGGGTGCGAGCGGCGATCTCACGGCCGCGGCACTGAGCACGACCATCCCAGGCGCGTCGCTCATCGTGGCGCTCAGCTCGTTTCTCTTCGGGTTCTCGACGCTGATTGGCTGGAGCTACTACGGCGAGAAGTGCTTCGAGTTCCTTTTTGGCTCGAAGATGGTGCTGCTCTATCGTGCCCTCTTCACCGCGCTCATCATGGTCGGCGCCGTTATTTCGGTCCCCGTGGTGTGGGCCGTCGGCACCCTGCTGAACGGCTTCATGGCGTTTCCGAATCTGATGGGAATGCTGCTCCTCTTGGGCACCGTGCGCGCCATAACCCGGGACTATTTCGAGAAGCGCGGACAGTACTCGGTGGCTCATCCTACGACAGGTGCGCGCTACGACGGCCGCGCGTAAGTCGGACACGTCACGCGTCGGTCGGCCTCGGCCCCAGTGGTCACGCGCTACTTCCGTGCTTTGGGAGGACCACGGCGGCGCGGCCGTTTCTGCGTGTCGACGAGCTGATTGAGCTTGCGCTCGACACGCGACATGCTCGCACCCAACGTGCGTTCGACACCTGAGATGCGCGCACCCAACCTGCGTTCGACACCCGAGATGCGCGCACCCAACTTGCGTTCGACACCCGAGATGCGCGCACCCAACTTGCGTTCGACACCCGAGATGCG
>WHTT01000041.1:240-57567 GCA_009377605.1 Luteitalea sp. | reverse complement strand
CGCCTCCCCTGTGTGCGCGGCTGCAAGTTCAGGCCATTATACTACATCGTCGTAAAATACTCAGACTCCGCAAGGTTATGTTGGTCCAAGCAGACGCCGGAACGGCCGACGGGGAGGCGGTTGCGTCCGACGCGGGCCAGGCGGTGCTGGAGGATGCGGACGGGACGCACGTTTCAGCTGAAACGTCGCGCCGCATCGCCTGCGATGCGGCGACCGTGGTGATGCGGCATGCGCCAGATGGCACGGTGCTCGATGTCGGACGGAAGCGGCGGACGATTCCGCCCGCGATCCGCCGGGCGCTCACCGCCCGCGATCGCCATTGCCAGTTTCCCGGCTGTACGGCGCGGCACTGTGACGTCCACCATATTGTCCACTGGTCCGACGGAGGTGCGACGCGGCTGACTAATCTCTCCTTGCTCTGCCGTCGACATCATCGAGCGGTGCATGAAGAAGGCTTCACGCTCACGCGAGCCCCGGATGGAACGATCGCCGTGTGCCGACCCGACGGCCGACTGCTGCCGGCCGCACCACCCGCGCCCAGATGGGACACCGAGGGCGGCGATGTTGGGGACCCGCTCGCGCCAAGCACCGCGCGGCTGGCCGCGGCCGCGATCCGCATCGGGCCGGACACGGCCACGCCAGAGTGGCTCGGCGAGCGATTCGATCTACGCTGGGCGCTCGACGTGCTACGAGATCGCCCAGTGGTCGTCCCCCTAGTCGGGGGCGTTTCCGATGAAAGGTCGGTCGCCATGTAGCTCGTGGAAGACGTCCAAAGAGATACGGGCAACATTCGGCTCTCCTTGGTTTTGCAATGAACTATCGGATCTGACAAAGCAGCGCCGGGGCGAGTTCGACTGCCGCGAGAGAGACGCCGGCGCCACGCCAGTCGCCAGAAGGGGGCACGGAGGCTGGCTGCCGGTTCATCAAGGCAACTCGAGGTCACCTCGAGAAGCGCGTCCGCAGGCTCATCGGATACATTATATATTCGCATAGACGAATAGCTGGCGATACCGACGCTTACGTCACAGGAACGCTCGCGGCGTCTTGACGCAGACAGAAAGGCGTGACTCGAAAGCCCAAGCCATGAGAGCCCTCACCTTCGTGACCGTCCTCGTTCTTGCCGCAACGACCGCCCACATCGGCCTCGCGGCGCCACGCTCCGGCAAGATCCGGGTAATCCTGGACACCGACGCCAACAACGAGCTCGACGATCAGCATGCAATCGCCTATCTCCTCCTCAACGCCGATGTGTTCGACGTCGAAGGGATCACGGTCAACCGCACCCAAAGTGGAGGCGGTATCGACGAGCACTACGGTGAGGCGGTGCGGATGGTGAACCTCTGCGCGCGTCACCCGGAGGTGAAGGTCTATCGTGGCGCCGACAAGGCGTTCAACGACATCAAGAGCCGTGTCGGACGACCGGACTTCGACGGAGCGGACGCCGTTCGGTTCATCATCGAGCGGGCGCGAGCGCGCGACGATCGACGCTTGGTCTTGTTGGCCGTGGGCAAGCTGACCAACGTGGCGCTGGCGCTGGCCAAGGCCCCGGACATCGCGCCACGGGTCCGCATTGTGTGGCTTGGCTCGAACTATCCCGAGCCGGGCGAGTACAATCAGCTCAACGACGAACCCTCGTTACAGTACATTCTCGATACACGCGCGGACTTCGAGATCGCGGTTGTCCGCTACGACCAACCCTCCGGCACCGATGCTGTTCGCGTCACGCTAGCCGAGATCCAGCGGAACATGCCAGGCAAAGGGCCGCGCGTGGATCCTCCGGTCCGCGGGCGTCATGGGGGCGCGTTCAGCAACTTTGGTGATTATTCGGTGAACCTATTCGAGCACATCGAGCTTGCCGGCACTCCCCCGTCTCGTGCCCTCTACGACATGGCAGCCGCCGCCATCGTGAAGAATCCCGCCTGGGCCAGCAGGGTCACAATACCGGCGCCGCTCCTGAAGGATGGCTCGTGGGTCGACCGACCGAAGAACCGCCGCACGATCGTGCTGTGGGAGCACTTCGATCGCGGCAGCATCATCAAAGACTTCTACGAGACCGTAGCGAGAGACTGAAAGCTACCCCGGCTCCCTTTTCTACCGCGTCGCCGCGGACGTTACTCTGCCGAAAGGGAGACTTCTGGCTCCATCGTTCGTCCCTTCGCCCCGACCCGCCGGAGCAGAACAGGTAGAAAAATTGGCACCTTTCCAGAGGAAGCCGTTGCCTACCTCAGCTTGGCGGCAACGTTGCATCTAGTAGTCCCTGCTTGTCGCGCGAATTGGACACACGATGATTCCAGGTAAGAAATACACACCCGAAGACATGCTCGCGGTCGCGTGGCGACGACGGTGGCTGCTTGTAGTGCCTTTTCTCGTGGTCGCCGCCGGTACCGCACTCGTGGTTGCCAAGCTTCCGTCCCGTTGGGTCTCCACGGCGGTCATCTCCATCGTGCCTCAGAGTGTGCCCGAGTCCTACGTGCGCTCGACCGTCACCATCGGTCCGCAGGACCGGCTCGAATCCATCCGGCGCAGGATCCTCAGCCGGCCGCGCCTCGAGCGGATCATCCGCGAGCTCAATGTGTATCCGGACCGCCAAGCGGGCGCCATGGCCGACGCCGTCAACCGGATGCGGGACAAGGACGTGACGATGGCGCCGGCCAAGGACGACGCCTTCGAAGTGAGCTTCTATGCTGGCGACCCAGCACTCGCGCAGCGGGTTGCGGCGCGACTGGCCAGCCTCTTCATCGACGAGAACATCAAGGAGCGCACCGAGCTGGCCCAAGGATCGAGCGAGTTTCTCAAGCGGCAGCTCGAACAGGTCAAGGCTCACCTCGAGACGACGGAAAGCCGGCTCGAGACCTATCGACGCAGGTACGCGGGAGCGCTGCCGGACCAGATGGAGACCAACATGCAGGCGGTCGCCAACGCGCAGATGCAGCTGCAGCAGCTTCGCGAATCCATCAATCGAGACAAGGATCGACGGCTGCTGATGGAGCGGCAAATCGCGGACGTGACCGACCCGCAGGTCATCGACCCGACTCGTACTGATCAAAAAGACAACGACGAGCCGGCCGTAGGGGGATCCGCGGCAGACCGGCTGCTCTACGCGTCGGCGGAGCTCGCGTCACTCGAGCGCCGCCTGAAGCCGGAGCACCCGGACGTGATCCGAGCGCGACGAGTGGTCTCCGAGCTCGAGGCGGAAGCGCGAGCGGAGTTGGAGCGGCCAGCTGCGGCATCAGCAGAGAAGCTCCCGCGGACGCCCGCAAACCTGGCGCAACGCAGGCGGCTACGTGACCTCGAGGCAGAGCTGGCCGCCGTGGACCGGAACGTCGAGAGCAAGCAGGAGGAAGAGCAAAAGCTGCAGGGCATCGCTGCGGAGTATCAACGCCGGTTGGATGCCGCGCCTGCGCGCGAGTCCGAGATGAAAGCGCTGATGCGCGACTACGAGACCGTCTCCGAGCAATACAAGCAGATTCTGGCCAACAGCCAGGCGGCCGAAATGGCGGAGGACCTGGAGCGGCGCCGCGGCGGGGAGCAGTTCAGGCTCGTCGAGGAAGCCCAGGTCTCGCACCGGCCGGTCAGCCCCCCGCGCGCGATCATCGTTGGGCTCGGCGCGGTGGCCGGGCTAGGACTCGGGGTTGGCCTCATCGTGCTGCTCGAGATCCGCGACCGCAGCCTGCGAACCAGGGCAGATGTCTTGACTGCATTGTCGCTTCCAGTCCTCGCCGTCGTTCCGGTAATGGCGACGGGTGACGATCGTCGTGGGCACCGGATGCGCGGCCTCGCGGCGTCGGCGGCAACAGCGCTGCTCTTCTTGGTAACCGTGGCGGCCGTGTGGAGCGCGCTGACGCGCTGAGGTGGGGCGCGTTCGCCGACTCGTCCGCCCGTTTCGACTTCGCCAAGGCTACGTCGAACCCGCCGAAGCTTTAGCGAAGGCGGGAGCGCGGAGCGCGAAGGCGTGAACGCGCCGTCACGGCCGCCTCGGCGAGGCGGCCCTACCTATGGATCGAGCGAACATCCAGGAGGACAATCATGGCACGAGCTCTAACAGGGAAGCGGATACTGGTCACCGGCGCCGGTGGCTTCATCGGGCATCATCTCGTGGCACGGCTCAAGCGTGAGGGGGCGTGGGTGCGCGGCGTCGATCTGAAGCATCCCGAATACGCACCAACGGCTGCAGACGAGTTCTGCATTCGCGATCTGTGCAAGTGGGAGGACTGCCTCGAAAGTACCAAAGGAATCGATCACGTCTACGCGCTCGCCGCCGACATGGGCGGGATGGGCTACATTTCCACGAACCACGCACGGATCCTGCGCAACAACCTGTTGATCAGCACGCAGACGCTCGAGGCCGCCCGGCGCAATGACGTTCAGCGTTACCTGTATACCTCATCGGCGTGCATTTATCCCGAGTACCGGCAGACCGAGGCTGACGTGCAACCGCTACGCGAAGAAGAAGCGTATCCTGCGCAACCACAAGATGCCTATGGATGGGAGAAGCTGCTCACCGAGCGCCTCTGCCGACACTACGCGGAAGAGTTCGAGATGGAGACCCGCGTCGTACGGTTTCACAACATCTTCGGTCCGCTCGGCACGTGGGACGGCGGGCGCGAGAAGGCCCCTGCGGCCATGTGTCGCAAGGTGGCCGTCGCGAAGCTCTCGGGGCGTCACGAGATCGAGATCTGGGGCGACGGCGAGCAAACGCGATCGTTCTGCTACATCGACGACTGCGTGGCTGGGATCCGAGGGCTGATGGACTCGGACTACAGCGAACCGTTGAACCTGGGGCAGGATCGGCTCATTAGTATCAACGCGCTGGCCGACCTGGTCGCCGCCACGGCAGGGATCACGGTGACGAAGCGCCACGTGGCGGGGCCACAGGGGGTCCGCGGACGCAACTCGGACAACTCCCGACTTCGTCAGGTGCTCGGCTGGGCACCGCAGATCTCGCTCGAAGAGGGAGTGGCGCGCACCTACCCGTGGATCGAAGAGCAAGTGGCACACTCCCTCAGGAGCACCGAGGTGGCGCATGGTGTCGCCTGAGGCGGGCGGTTCCATCCCTGAGGTCGACATTCTCGGCGTCCGCGTCAACGCCATCGACATGGATGGCGCGCTCGATGTCATTGATCGATGGATCACGTCGGGCGCCGGCCAGTACGTCTGCGTCACCGGTGTGCACGGTGTCATGGAGAGCCAACGCGATGCCCGACTGCGCGACATCCACAACGCCGCGGGGCTCGTGACCCCGGATGGGATGCCGCTGGTGTGGCTCAGCAGATGGCGAGGATGGCGCAACACGGCCCGCGTCTACGGGCCCGACCTCATGCTGGCGATTTGCGAGCGCTCCCTGGCAACCGGATACCGACATTTCTTCTTCGGCGGGCGCGAGGGTGTGCCCGAACGACTGGCCCGCCGGTTGGAGAAGCGCTATCCAGGGCTGGCGATCGCGGGCACGTATTCACCGCCCTTCAAGGCCATGACGCCGGAGGAAGAAGCGCAAGTCATCCGTCGCATCAACGACGCGAAGCCAGACATCGTGTGGGTCGGTCTGGGAACTCCCAAGCAAGAGCGCTGGATGGCAACGCACGTCCACGAGCTCAGTCCCTCTGTGCTGATCGGCGTGGGTGCGGCGTTCGACTTCCATGCGGGCTTGAAACGTCAAGCGCCCAAGTGGATGCAGCAGAGTGGGCTCGAGTGGCTCTTTCGCTTGGCGAGCGAGCCGCGCAGGCTGTGGCGGCGGTATCTCGTGAACAATCCGCAGTTCATCTGGCTGACGCTGCTCGAGACGTGGCAGAGACGGGCGGCTCCTGCGAGCGGGCGGCAGGCCGATCACTCCAGGGCAAACGACACGCAACCAGACAGCACGCTCGAGGATCCGAAGCTTGACGCGTTTGAGTCGAGCTTCGGGGCTCGCAAGTGAGGGCATCCCGCGCACGTTGGATCGTGGCGCTGCTCCTTTTCATCGCGGCGCTCGTCGATATGCCGCAACACCTCGTGGACGTGGGCGGGGTGAGCAGCATGGGCATGCTGACGGTCGCGCAGCTCGCGCTTGCCGTGGGTGGCCTGATTGCCGTTGGCGCGTACCCGAAACCGCTGGTCCACCGGATGATCCCCTATGGGCTCTTCATGGGATGGGTCGGGCTCAGCGTGTTCTGGGCGCCGCCGCAGACGGCAGGCGTGCAGAATGGGGTCGTCTATGCGCTGTTCGGCGTGGCACTGCTGCTGTCAGGCACGCTCGCCGCGTCCGAGCCTCGACGGATGTACGAGGTCATTCGCCGTGGCGTGGGCTGGATCGACCGGATCACACTCACAACTATCGTCGTGGGGCTGGTGACACTCGGTCTTCCCATGGCCGACGAAACGCGCTGGTTCGTCGGAGCCCGCTCCGTGGCGATCTTGGCACTGCTACCGCTGAGCTGGCACCTCGCGCACTGGTCGCAGGTGCCGAGGGCGGGTGTCAAGGCCTGGTTGTGGCTGTCCGCCATTCTGTTGAGCCTGTCGAGAACTGCCCTCGCTGCCGGCCTGCTCTGTGTACTCCTGGCGACGCTGGCGCGGCTACGGTTCAGTCCAAGAGCCTTTGCGGTGCGCGTACCCGTAGTTTTGGTGACGCTCGCTGTGGTAGGAGCGCTCTTCACCTACGTCACGCCGCTCCGCAACCGGCTGACCACTGGGGACGTCGGATTCGAGGTGGGCGGCGTGGACATCAACGTGTCGGGACGGGCGAGGATGTGGGCTGTGGTCACCGAGTCGGCGACGACCAGCCCGGTCATCGGACAAGGGCTCGGGTCCAGCCAGCGCGCCGTTGTCGATGAGCTCGATGATATCGACCATCCTCACAACGACTATCTGCGTCTGTGGCACGACCTGGGCGCCATCGGGTTGCTCCTGTTCGTCGGGAGCCTCACCATGTGGCTTGGTATGCTCTGCGCGCGATGGACGTCGGCTGAGCGCCGCGCTGATCCCCTGGCGCCAATGAAGCTGGCGGCAACATTGAGTCTCTTGGGATTGCTGATTGTCGCGATCACCGACAACGCGATCATCTATCCCTTCGTCATGGGTCCGCTGGGCGTGATGGTGGGAGCCGGCCTTGGGGCGCCGGTCACCGGTGCGGCGGTGCCTGGAGCTTCGACATTCCTGCGCCCGACCTAGGGGGTCGGGGCCGTGAATTGACAGCCGTAGCGCAGGCCTTTAGGCCTGCCGGGCGCGCGGCTGGCAGACCGAAACGGCCCGCGCTACGGGGATTGTTTCTCACGCTCTAGAGGGCCTGCGCTACATGGTCAGGCCCGTGTCCAAGGGAGAATTCGTGAAGATCGTGCTGCTCCACAATCATTACCAGCAGGCGGGCGGCGAGGACAACGTGTTCTCCACAGAGGCAACGCTCCTCGAAGCGCATGGTCACGAGGTCCGCCGGCATTCGGTGCACAACGACGCGATCGATGACATGCGGCGGTTGGCGGTCGCTCGGGCAACGCTCTGGAACCGCGACAGCTACGCTCGTCTGCGCGCGCTGTTCAGGGAGGAATCGCCGGAGATCGCCCATTTTCACAATACGTTCCCGTTGATCTCCCCGGCCGCGTACTATGCGGCGCGGGCGGAAGGCGTGCCGGTCGTCCAAACGCTCCACAACTATCGGCTGATGTGCCCAAATGCCCTGCTGTATCGGGATGGCCATGTCTGCCACGATTGTGTCGGCCGGCGCGTCGCCTGGCCAGCGGTTGTCCACGCCTGCTATCGCGCGAGCCGACCGGCCACCGCCGTGACGACCGCCATGCTCGCGCTCCACCGGATGCTTGGGACATGGCGCGAGGCGGTCACCACCTACATCGCGCTCACCGAGTTCGCCAAGCAGCAGTTCGTCGCTGGCGGCCTGCCCACGGATCGAATCGTCGTCAAGCCGAATGCCGTGAGTGAGGACCCGTTGCCGGGCGACCACGCGGGCGAGTTCGCGTTGTTCATCGGCCGTCTCTCGACCGAGAAGGGTCTGGATGTGCTGTTGTCCGCCTGGCGACAGTTGCGGAGCTCGTTGAAGCTC
Source organism: Luteitalea sp. (assembly GCA_009377605.1). Taxonomy (NCBI): domain Bacteria; kingdom Pseudomonadati; phylum Acidobacteriota; class Vicinamibacteria; order Vicinamibacterales; family Vicinamibacteraceae; genus Luteitalea; species Luteitalea sp. The sequence goes on along the minus strand of WHTT01000041.1, from coordinate 49,541 downwards.
GTGATCGTCGGCAGCGGGCCACTCGACGCGCTGGCCCAAGGGTCGCCGGCAAATGTCGAGTGGCTCGGGCACGTGCCGCGCGCACGCGTGCTGGAGCTGATGCGACAGGCGACGTTCTTGGTCTTTCCCTCGACAGTCTATGAGGGATTCCCAATGACCCTCCTGGAGGCGCTTGCCACTGGGTTACCGGTGATCGTGAGCGGGCATGGCTCCCTGGCCGAGATCGTTCCCGACGGCGTTGCGGGGCTCCACGTCCGTCCCGGCGACGCCTTTGGTCTTGCGGCCACGATCCGCTGGGCGCTCGCGCATCGTCTGGAGTTGGCGCGGATGGGATCTCGCGGCCGAGCGCTATTCCTCTCGAAATACACCGCTGAACAGAACTACGCCATGCTTGCTGCCACATATCAAGCGACCCGAGATCGATTCATCGCGAGCGCCGCACAGCGGACGTCTGCCGGCCGGGCGAACCCCAGCGCCCTCCCGCGGACGATGGCTTGACCGCGCGGCGGCATTCGTGGACCACACCGATGCTCTTCTCGCAGGTCCTGAGCTTCACGGGTATCGCGCCACCGGTTGAACGGGTCCGCTCATGGATCCTCAAGGGCGGCGCTGCCGTGACCGAGCAGGCACTGTTTGCGGGCGGCAACTTCGTGATGAATGTCGCCCTGGCCCGCTCGCTCCCTGCAGCCGACTACGGAGCATTCGCGTTCACCTACACGATTCTGATCACGCTGACCGCGGTGCACAACGCGTTCATTCTCGAGCCCGCAACGGTGCTCGAGACTTCACGATACGCGTCACACCTCAGAGCGTATTGTCGTGCGCAGTTGGTGCTGCATGCGGTGTTCACGGCCTGCCTTGGGGCCATTCTGGTCGCCGCCGGAATCGCGGTGTCGAGTGTCGGCCTGGCAAGTAGCGTGGGGAGCGCACTGATCTCGGCGGGCGCATGCTGCCCCGCGATCCTGCTGTTCTGGCTGACGCGACGCTTCATGTACCTCTTGACGCGCCCCATGGCGGCAATGACCGGCAGCGCGCTGTATCTCGCCAGTATTTGTGCCGGCATCGCGGTCGGGATCCAGCTCTACGACCTGAGCCCGGTCGTCGGATTCCTCATCATGGGGGCGGGCGGTGCGCTCGCCGCAGCCTTCATGTTGTTGCTGATCGCTCATCAGGCCCCTCGTGTCACCGAAGACGCCGTACCGTTCACGATGCGCACGCTCATCTCGGAGCGATGGCGGTACGGCCGGTGGCTGCTGGCGAAGGTGTGCCTGGAGACGGCACATGCCCCCGCAGTGACGTTCATCGTGACGGCGACTCTTGGACTGGCCGCGGCCGGCACGCTGCGCGCGATGCAGGTCTTCATGGTGCCGATCAGCCACACGATGACGGCGTTGTCGAATCTGGCACTGCCGACGCTGGCGCGAGACTTCGGCGCAGGGAAACTGGACTCGCTCAGACAAAAGAGCCGCCTGATCACATCCCTGTTGGTGGCATTGGCCCTAACCGTCGAGATCATTCTCGTGCTCTTCCATGGAAGTCTGGAACGGCTGCTGTACCTGGGGAAGTTTTCATCCGCGTCCGCGCTCATCCCCTTGTTCGGCATTGCTGCGCTGTTCGATGGCGCGGCAACGAGCTACGGCATCGTCTTGAGCGCCGTGCAACAGCCTCGGCTCCTGCTGATCAGCAGCGCCGTCAGCGGCCCGCTCGCATTGGTCGTGGCCGTGTTGAGCATCCAGGCGTGGGGCATCTACGGTGCGGCGTTGAGCTTCATCGTCACGTACGCGCTCTCGATGATCATCAGACACCGGCTCGCGCGCCCATGGCTCGCGACGTCGCACCACCTGGCCCAGCGACGCATGGAGTCGTCGGAGGCGGGAAGAGAACGAGCATGACTGTGGGGCAGCGTAGTACGGAGACGCCCAACCTCGAGCATGTCACCGTGTCAGCGGTGATGCCCACCTACAATGCCGCCGGTTACTTGAACGACGCCATCGACAGCGTGCTCGCGCAGACCTTCACACACTGGGAGCTGATCGTCGTCGACGACGGATCACAGGACAACACGCCGGCAATCCTCGCCGCGTACGACGATCCCCGGATCCGCGTGCTCCGGCTACCAAAGAATCGCGGGCGGGGCGCCGCCAGAAACGCCGGTCTCGCGATGGCCACCGGACGGTATGTCGCGATTTGCGATAGCGACGACATCTCTCTGCCACACCGCTTCGCCGAGCAGGTGGCGTTTCTCGACGCGCATCCCGAGATCGATATCGTTTCAGGACACGTGCTGGTGTTTTGGAGCGGACACGCCCCGCGACCTGGTACGAGATTCCCCGAGGATCCAGCGAAGATCGATCAGCGCTTTCGACGCGGCAAGATGGGCGTGGCGCATCCAGCGAGCATGATCCGCGCGCGATGTTTCCAGCGGTTCGGCTGCTATCGCGAGGAGCTCGTTCGCGCCCAGGATTTCGAGCTCTTTCACCGCATTCATCGGTTCTGCCGGTTCCGTAACCTTCCGGAGGTGCTGCTCCTCTACCGGCACGAGGCAGCGGGACTGCCGTGGCGGAAATGGGTGGAGAACAGTCGATGTCACCGGTATGCGAATTACCTGCATCGTGCGGGTGATCGCTCCGCGACCTCAGTGGTCAGTCTCGAGGCGTTCTCCAAGCGCTGGCAAAGCTACGCGGCCGAGTACTCCATCGAGCTGCTCAAGTTCGTCAAGTTCACGGTCACGGCGTATGTTCGCGATCTCTGGCTACGAATCGCATCCCGGCGGAACGTGAGGGGCCGCTCGCCGTATGCCAAGCCGTCGGGGTGAGTTGTGAGACTCAAACTCAGAACTCCCGTCACCTTCTCGAGCACGGCGGCGTGGGCGGGCGAAGGAGTCGAAGCGTCACGGCTGCAGCGAACTCATCCTGCACCAGGAATCCGGGGTCCCATCGTCCGAGCAGAAACGGGTCGCTGCGAGGGCTGATGGGCCGTCCCCCCGAAGCGAATGCCGCGCGGAAGCCGGCCCGTTCAGCGGCAATAGCGGCCGTCGCGTCCGCACGTCCGTGCGGGTACGCGAAAAGGTCCACCGACGTCCCGGCCGCTGCCGCAAGGGCCGACCGACCTTCCGCGAGGGCCGCGTCCAATGCGGCGCACGGGACGTCGGTCATGATCGGGTGGCGGAGCGTGTGGAAACCAATGGTCATCCCGGCCCGCGCCAGGGCGTCGATGTCGCCGGCAGGCATGGGTGAGTCTTCCGGGCAAGGTAGTAGCCGAGAGAGTCGTTCGGTGAGCGGTGAATCCTCCAGCGCAGCCGCCAGCTCTGGGGGCCCGTTCCCGTCGAGTGCGAGCACGCGACGTGTGGACTCCAAACCTCTCACATGGATGCTGTGCTCGAGGATGTTCCACCAATAGGGGCCCAAGCCATGCAGGCTGCGCCCGGAGAGGAAGAAAGTCGCGTGCAAACCGCGCGCCTTCAGCACCGGCAACGCGTGGAGCCGATGAGACACGTGATCATCGTCGAATGTAATCGCGAATCGCGGACCCTGGTTGGTTGCGTGTGACTCGAGGAGACGTTCCAGAGCGACGACCTGCCCAATCTGTTGGAGCATGTCGAGCTGCGCCGCAAACAGAGCCGTCGGGAGCGAAGGGACCACTTCGTGTGCGGCTGGCCCATCGGGGGCGACCCGATGATAGACCAGGACGAGTGAGCGGTGAGAGGCACGCGCCAGCCGCAGCGCCGCCTGCCGCGCCGGGCCGCGACGAAGGACGGTCGTGCCCAGCCGTTTCGCCAGGTCGACCGTCGTACTCATGGAACAGAACGGTTCTATCTCGCGGATGCCACACTCGCATCCCCGCGGGTGCCCAGGCGAGCCACGGTGCGAGTGAACCTCCCGCTGACGTCCTGACCAAAACCCTTCCAGGCAGCCTCGCCGTGCTCACCAGCCAACCAAAAGAAGTACGCCCGATAAGGACCGAGCTCATACGTGTTGTTCGTGAACAGGTTGCCTTTGCGGGTAAAGGTCGCCTCCGTCTCTCCCGTGATGCCGGTACGGCCCGATCCCTCGCCGAGTGGTCTCACCGACTTCACGACGTTGTCGTACGCGTGGAAGTTCGTCAGCGTGTAGACGCCATGTCGGCCCTTCCCTCGATCCTCATCGAGTCCCGTAATGCCCTGCCAATTCTCCTCGAGCGTGTTGCCGTACACCTCCACATCACTCGACGTGGAGACGACGATGCCACCGCCGTCCACCCAGTAGGGATATGGGTGCTTCGTGCCGTTCCGGCGAAGCGTATTGTGGCGGATGATCGCCTTGTACCCAATCTCATGAGAGATTCCCGAATGGGTGTTGTCCTCGCACCGATTGTACTCGAACACCACGTTGATGTTGTCCGTGTCGGTCCACAGGCCGGGCCCGCCGTTGTGATGGGAGAAGTTGCCGCTGATCGTCAGGCCGTCGGAAAACGTGAACTTCGTGCCGCCTGCGGACCAGTAGGGATCGAACCCAACCGCATTGTTGTACGCGATCTCGTTTCCAACCACGTAGCTGTTGTCGCCCTTTCCGCCGATGCCCATCTGTCCGTTGTGGTGGACATGATTGTTGAGCACCCTGCGATCATCCGCCATGTGGATGCCGATCCCGTGGTTCCATCGCACCTCGTTGTCCAGAATCGTCCAGCCCGGCGCATCCCAGGCCTGAATGGCGCCATCCTCGGCACGGTTCGCGTATTTCTCCACGACGAGGTTGGTGATCGTCACGCCAGACGCCGCGCCGTCGAACGCATAGGGAGTGACGCTCGTCTCCACCACATGTCCCGTTGGATCATCCCACACGTAAATACGCTCCGCGGCATAATCGAAGAACCACTTGCCTGGCCCGCCATTCGACAGACTGTCCGTATGGACCAGCGCTTCGTTGTCGACGAAGAGGTCCTCCGGATAGGCACAACGTGGGTGCTCCGGAAGACATTCGCCGCGCTGCGATCCCTGCTGCGTCTGACCTATCACATACCAGGTCGAACCGGATCGTACCCACCCTGTCAGGACTTGCGCGCCGGAGAGGATCGTACCCGGCTCGCCGATGAAGGTCTGACGGTCCTTCGGGATGACGGCTTGGAGGCGATGCACGCCGGCATTCAACAGAAACGTCGCACCGGAAGGATTGTCGGCCACGATCGCCTGGATGTCATGCCCGGGGGAGATCTCGACGGCAGACCCGACGCCGATCGTCACCGGAGCAGAGGCAGAAATCGAGCCCTCCGACGTTGTGGCGGTCACTCGATAGCTACCCTGCGTCTCGCCGGCGGTATACGTTCCGTCAGACGCGATGTTCCCGCCGGTGGCCGTCCATGTCACCTCCTGCTCCGACGTCCCGGTCACCACGGCTGTGAACCGCCGCGTGCTCCCCGGCTGAAGGGAGGCCTCGTCGGACCAGATGACGACTACTGGCTCCTGTGGGTCTGGGCTCGCAATAATGCGCAGGCTGCCCGGCGGCGCCGGGGCCTGTGCGAACACAGACGAGGGTGCGGCGATTGCAAGCGCGAGAGCACTCGCGGGCAAGAGAACGCGCGGCCAATGGACCCGCTTCGTCATGGGAAATCGCGATACCAGAGAACTAGGGCACTGCAGTAGTGTAGATCGGGTATCATGCGGGATCAATTTCTCAGGCGCGAAAAAAAGGAACCGGGTTCCTTTTCGATGGGCGACGAGGGCGAAAAGGTACCCGGTTTCTGTTTTTGGTCACCCCTTCCGCCCGATGTTGCAGCTTCCTCGAGGAGACGTAGGCGGGTATGACGACGGTGCAACGAGGCACGGTGGCGCACGGGCCGGCGGCGCCCATCACGGTGTCAGCGGTAATGCCGGCCTACAACGCCGCTCCCTACCTGAAGGATGCCGTCGACAGCGTGATCTCACAAACCTTCGAGAACTGGGAGCTGATTGTCATCGACGACGGATCACAAGATGACACGCCGACCGTCCTTGCCGCGTACCGGGACCCCCGCATCCGGGTGCTCCGCTTGCCCAAGAACTCCGGGCGCGGCGCTGCCCGCAACGCCGGCCTCGCGGTCGCAACCGGACGCTATATCGCCGTGTGTGATAGCGACGACATCTCTCTGCCACACCGGTTTGCGCGACAGGTGGCGTTTCTCGAGGCGCATCCCGAGGTCGATGTGGTCTCGGGCCACATGCTGGTGTTCTGGAACGGGTCCGCGCCGCGGAGGAGCATCCGATTTCCCGAAGAGCCGGCCGCAATCAGTCGGCGGTTTCAACGGGGGAGGATGGGCGTGGTCCACGGGGCGAGCATGCTCCGCGCGCGCTGTTTCAGCGCGTTCGGTCGCTACCGCGAGGAGCTCGTTCGGGCCGAGGATTTCGAGTACTTTCGCCGTATTCACCGCTTCTGCCGCTTCCACACGCTGCCCGAGGTCCTGCTCTTGTACCGACACGAAGTAACGCGACGACCTTGGTGGAAATGGGTAGAGAACAGTCGATGTCACCGCTATGCAAACTACTTGTATAGTGCGAGCGTGTGCTCCTCGGCTCCGGTGATGAGCTTCGACAGCTTCTCGCGGCGTTGGCAGGGCTATGCAATCGATTACTCGATAGAGCTGCTCAAGTTCGTCAAGTTCACGACGTTGGCTTACGTTCGTGACCTCCGGATTCGAGCCGCAGTCCACTCGAGCCGCGGGCAGCGCTCGGCCGTCCAGGAATAGGAGCGTGACTCACGAACGAGCCACGCCAGGGATGAAGCGGACGCCTCCTTGGCGCCGGGGCAGAACCGAGCCACCGTAGCGGTTCGCGAATACGCGTGTCAGCTCGGCGCCGAAGAGGAATACCTGCGAGGAATAGTAGACCCACAATAGGAGCGCCAACACGCTACCGGCGACGCCGTAGACGGAGCCTGCGGCGGCCTTCCCCACGAACGTCGCGATCAGGAAGCTGCCAAGACCGAAGAGCAGCGCAGTCACCGCGCCGCCAACGAACACGTCGCCCCACGCCACCTCCGCGTCTGGCAGCGCCTTGTAAATCAGCGCGAAGACGCCGGTGGACATCGCAAACGCCACGCTCAGGCTGATCGCCTGGAGCGCCACCTCGGACATCGGCAGCCACGCGCTGAAGTAGGTGCCGGCCGCCGCGACCGCCGTGTTGACGAGGACGGACATCACCAGCAGGAGGCCGGCGGCGATGACCAGGCAGAAGGCGTAGACCCGCTGGATGAGGAACTCGGCAATGACGCCCATCATGGTTGCCGCTTGGGCGGCAGGCTGAACCTTCCACACGATATCGAGCTGCTGCCTAAGCTCGTTCACGAGGAACGATGCGCTCCAAAACAGCGTCACGGCGCCTGTCACGCTGGCAATCACGCCCCCAGACTTCGTCATCCCTTGCTTCAGGATTTCCTCAATCGCCGTCGCAGCCTCTTGCCCCGCGAGCCCTGTGAGCAGGGGTTGGAGCTCCCCCCGTGCAGCCCTGTCGCCGAAGATGAGACCTACCGTGCCGACGATGACGATCAACAGCGGGCCGATCGAAAAGAGCGTGTAGTAGGACAAGGCCGCGCCGAGCCGGGCGGCGCCGTCGGTCGACCACTCGTTGTACGCCTCGTAGAACAGCAACGCCAAACGACGGGGTCCGAGCGTCAAGAGGGCGCCGAACTGCCGTGCGATGCCGTACTGCCGCTTGTCACCTCCGCGAGAAGGCTCGTCACGATCTGAGCCACCGGCCTGGACTGTGGCCTCTTGCCTTTCCTCTTTGTGCTCGCCCACGGGACACCTCCGTGTTGTGAATCATCATGCGCGCGATGGGGGCGTGAAACGCAAGCTCATCGGAGGTCGGCAGCCGCGCATTTGCGCGACAGACATGATACGCATGAGCTCGCATTCGGGTATCGAGGGGCTACACTTGTTCGCCAGCACATATCGGCGCCGAGTAGCCCGACACACGTCGCAAAACGGAGACATACGCCATGCGAATCTCAAAGGCAAGAGTACTAACCCTGTGCGGTCTGTTTACGCTCGGCATCGTCCAGGGCACAGCCCTGGCGCAGGAGAGCTCGCCCAGCGTGCCGCAGCCCGGCGCCGCGGCATCGCAGGAAGAGCTCTCGGTCGAGGACTCGGCAAATCCTGAGCTCGTCGGCGCCATCACGAATGAGCTCGGCGTCACCCCGCAGCAGGCGCAAGGCGGCGCGGGCGCGCTCCTTGGTCTCGCCAAGTCGCAGCTCAAACCAGACGAATTCTCCGAGGTGGCCTCGGCGGTGCCTGGCACCGACGCGCTCCTCGGCGCGGCGCCGGCGATGCAGGGCGCGGCCGGGTTGGCGGGCATCGGCGGTGGCGCGATGGGTCTGGCTAGCCTCGCCGGCAACTTCGACAAGCTTGGGCTCTCTCCGGACATGGCGGGCAAGATGGCGCCGATCCTGACCAAGTTCGTGCAAGACAAGGGCGCGAGCCAGGCGGCGAGCCTTCTCAGCGGCGTGTTCAAGTAGCATTTCGGCGTTACAAAGATGTGTCGTTCCGTTCCCGAGAGGCGGTTCTGCGACGAGAAGGACTTCTGACCCGCTCGACCGTCAAACCTTCGCCGCGCGCCGCATCGACCAAGCGGTCGTCGAACGCCACGAACGGAACCTCGACGTCCAGCTCACGATGAAGGTAGAGCGCGCTGGCAAGTTGAATGGCATCGCTAGCGCGCAGGTGGTGACGTAGAAGCAGCTGCTTGGCCGTTGCCGTGACCTCCGGCGTGAGCTCGACAACAATCAACGCGGCTGCGTCCGCACGCAGCCGCGCCAGGCCGCGGTCACGTTGGCGAATCGTGAGTGCGCCCTCGCGCTCACGGCGCACGAGCGCCGATGCCACCTCCACTTCCGACAGCCGGCTCGTAGCGGCCCTTCCGGTGGCCAGCAACCGGCGCACCGCGCTGCTGCCGCGTTCGCGACTGTAACGCTTCGCTAGCGCACTCGCATCGAGATAGCGCGTCATACGCGATCAGCACGGTCCTCGATGACCGCATCCGACAGCGATTTGCGGCTTCGCATCGGGCGGAACGTGGCCAGCGGTCGATCGACCAGCTGGGTTACCGCTCCGGTTGCCTTCAGTCGGGCCAGCCCGGCATCTTCCGGCGTCGAACCGGCCGCAAAAGGCCGGACTTCAGCGATGGGCCTTCCACGATCCGTGACAAGGAGGGTCTGCCCCGACCGCACGCGTCGGAGGTACGTCCCGAGGCGAGTCTTTAGTTCTCGAGTGCCCACCGTTACCGATCGACTCATGTAGTCATTGTGACCACATTCGGCAATGGCGTCAATTGAGGGCATGCGGTCCTCGGGCGTTCTGGCCACGGGGTTCCGTCCGGACCGCGGCTCTCGACGCGATCACCCGCGCTTGCCGCCCCCCAGTTTTTGTCCGGCCTCCCAAACATCTGAGTGCCGGCCTGTGTGGAGTCGGTGGACAGGATCGGTTACGCGCTGGTGGGCGGAGCCGCCGGCGTGTCGTGCTGACGGGTGCCGCGCGCCCCCGCGATCACGCTTGCCGGCAGCACCGCTTATCACCCGCGCACTTGACCGGATACACCATAATCGCTGATCCTTACACATAGAAGGCATACGATGCGGACAAACATCGAGATTGACGATCGTTTGATGAAGCAGGCGATGCGGGCCAGCGGTAGCAAGACCAAGCGCGCCGTCGTTGACGCCGCCTTGCGCCTGCTCGTCCAAACAAAGGCGCAGGTAGGCGTCCGGCGATTGCGCGGGCGTGTCGCCTGGCAGGGCGATCTCGACGCCAGCCGACTGGATCGTGTCTCGGAGCGCCGATAGTCGATGGTGATTGTCGACACAACTGTGTGGGTCGACTATTTCAAGGGGCTCCCGACGCCGGAAGCGGAATGGCTCGATCGCGAGCTGGCGCTACAACGGCTAGGGCTGGCGGATCTCATTCTCTGCGAGGTGCTCCAGGGCGTGACGTCGGAGGCCAAGGCGGCCGAAGTCCTCAGAGAGCTCCTTCATTACGAAGTATTCGAGACCGGCGGTGTTGACTTGGCGACGGCTGCTGCCCGCAACTATCGGCTGTTACGGGCTCGCGGTATCACAGTGCGCAAGACCATCGACTGCCTTATCGCCACGTTCTGCCTGCTAGGCGATCATGCGTTGCTCCACCACGACCGCGACTTCGATCCGTTCGAAACGGACTTGGGGCTCCAAGTCGTGCATCCCGAAATCTCATTGACGGACACGCCGCCCGACGAAGAATCACCTGACGAGGTCAACTGACTGCAGCAGGTCGACGCGATCACAACGCGTCAGCAAGGCGTCGGATGCCTTCCCGAATCTCCGTTTCCTTCATGCGTGAGTATCCGAGCATGATTCCCGTTCGGACGCGCCGTTTCAGAAAGTACGGAGAGATGCCATAAACGCCGACGCCGCGCGCCGCAGCGCCCGCGATCACCGCCTCTTCGGATACGCGACGGCTTGGCCACAAGACGACGTGGGCCCCAGCGCCTTCACCGGTCACCTGGACCCGATCACCGAGGTACGCGTGAATGTTCTCGAGGAGCACTCGCCGGCGCTGCGCATTTCTGCGACGCACGCGACGGAGGTAACGCTCGTACATGCCGCAGGACATGAATTCTGCGAGCGTTTCCTGCTCTAGAGTCGTCGTGTGCCGGTCCGACAGCCATTTGGCCGAGGTCAGCGCGGCGACGAGCGATTGTGGCGCAACGAGGTAGCCGATCCGGAGCGCCGAAAAGACCGTACGCGAGAAGGTGCCAATGTAGACGACGTGCGCGCCATCGTCCAAGCCATAGAGCGGCTCCACAGGCTGTCCTTCGTAGCGAAACTCTCCGTCGTAGTCGTCCTCGACGATGACCGCCTGTCTGCGCTTGGCCCATTCGAGGAGCGCCAGTCGTCGCGCCAGCGGGAGAATCGCGCCGGTTGGAAACTGGTGCGACGGCGTGACGAACGCCATCCGAGCGCTCGGCGGGAGCTGGGCCGGGTTCAGACCATCGCGATCAACCGCGATCGGCAGCACATCAGCGCCAGCCGCGCGAACAGCCTCACGCGTGCCCTGATAGCTTGGGTCTTCAATGGCAACTCGATCGCCCCGTTCGATCAACACTCGAGCAACCAGGTCCAGTGCTTGCTGTGAGCCGTTCACCACCACCACCTGCGCCGGATCACAAATGACGGCGCGCGACCGTCGTAAGTGGACGCAGATCGCTTCTCGCAACGCAACGTTTCCCGCGGCTGGACCGTAGTCCAGCTCTGAGATCCGCGCTTTCCGGGCACATCGCAGGAGGATGCGCCGCCACATCTCGAAGGGAAACGTTTCCAGGTCGCTCCGCCCGTACGCGAAGTCATAAAGGAGCGAGCGGCTCCGCCGCTCCGGGACGTTCACCCTCGCCCATGCCGCTGCGGCGGCAGATCCAAAGCGCGACAGGCGCACCGCGACTGCCCCTTCGGACCGAGCCGACCGGCTAACGCGCACCGGAGCGGAGACATAGGTTCCCGATCCGATGCGACCCACCGCGAACCCCTCGGCCAGCAACTGATCGTAGGCCAGCAACACGACCGTTCTCGAGATGCCAAGTTGCTCCGCCATCTGTCGGGTCGACGGAAGCTTCTCACCGCTCTGGAGAGCGCCCGACAGAATCGCCGCACGCACGCGGAGATAGACCTGCCGGAAGAGCGGCCCGCCGTGTTCCGAAAATGGTATCGCTAGTTTCACGGAAAGTGGATCTTTAGAAATACCACATGCTGGCGCACACTCCAAACTAGTCGGTGTCTTCCGGACGCCTGTCTTTCGGCAATGGCCATCCGGGTCGAGAGAACACGAACGCCAACAGGGAACGGAGAAGGAAGATGCAGGTATTGCAGCGTGTTCGGACGTCCTCCTTGCTGTGTGCGCTGATTGTCGCGTTGTGCTCGCCACACGTGGCGGCCCAGACGGACTCGGGTGAGGCGACGCCCGAAGCGCGAACATCCGGCGCGGAACGAGATGGACAACACGATTTCGACTTCGAGTTCGGACGCTGGAAGGCTCATATCAGGCTTTTGGTCGAGCCACTGACGGGTTCCGATACCTGGATCGATCTCGAGGGCACTTCCGTCGTGCGACGCGTGTGGAACGGCCGCGCCAATTTGGGGGAGCTCCAGGTCGAGAGCTCGACGACCCGCATCGAAGGCCTGAGCTTACGCCTGTACAACCCGCAGTCGCGCCAGTGGAGCATCTCTTGGGCCAACAGCCGCGATGGGAGCTTGGGGCCACCGATGATCGGCGAGTTCACGAATGGCCGTGGCGAGTTCTTCAACCAGGAGATGTTTCAGGGCAGGGCGATCTTCGTCCGATTCATCTTCTCCGATATCACGCCAACCTCATTTCGGTTCGAGCAGTCGTTTTCTGCCGACGGCGGAAAGACGTGGGAGCCGAACTGGATTGCCACCTTCAGCCGGCACAACCCATGAGCCCCATTGGGAGAGCGATTCAGGGAACGCTCGGCGCGCTGACGTTGATGACCAGCCTTGCCAATGCCCAGCAGGTCTCGTCATCTCCTAGTGTCGTCCGCCAGTCGCTGGACGATGCGTGGTGGACCGGCCCGATGCTGGCGCCCTCGGCCGCGACGCTACCGCGCGGACATTTCCTGATCGAGCCGTACCTGTATGACGTCACGACGCAGGGCCGCTTCGACGGCGACGGCGTCCGGCGCAGCGTCAGCCGTTCGCACGGCTTCGGGTCGCTGGCGTACGTGCTCTACGGGCTCGCAGACCGACTCACGATTGGCATGATCCCGACGGTGGGCTACAACGACGTGAGCGACGGGCTGAGCAGCTCGGGGGTCGGCCTGGGCGACGTCACCGTGCAGGCGCAGTACCGGCTCACGCAGTTTCGCGAGGGCCGATGGATGCCGACGACCTCCATCGCCGTGCAGGAAACGTTTCCGACCGGGAAGTACGATCAGCTGGGCGACCGACCGAGCGACGGCCTCGGTAGTGGCGCCTGCACCACCACGTTGGCGATCTACTCCCAGACCTACTTCTGGCTGCCGAATGGCCGCATCCTACGGATGCGCGTCAACGTGTCGCAAGCGTTCTCGAGCCGCGCGAGCATCGAAGATGTGAGTGTCTACGGCACGGAAGCGGGCTTTCGCGGGCACGCGAAGCCCGGCAACTCTTTCTTCGTCGACGCATCCTGGGAATACAGCGTGACTCGACGTTGGGTGCTCGCGCTCGACGCGACCTACCACCGCAGTGGCAATACTCGCGTGATTGGACACAGCATCCTGCACCCGACTTCGGCCAGCGACCAGCGCGACTCTGGCTCCAGCGTCGCGTTCGGCCTGGCGCCGGCAATCGAATACAGTTGGAGGAACAACATTGGCGTACTCCTTGGGGCCCGCGTGATTGCTGCAGGGCGCAATACGGCTACGACGATCACCCCGGCGCTGGCGATCAACTTTGTGCATTGACCGATCCAAGTCAGAGCGATAGGCGAGCCAGCCGGCGCTACTCTGCTCGTAGCGCCGTCGCCGGGTCCACGCGCATGGCGCGGCTGGCGGGAATGTAGCAGGCAAGCGCGGCCACCGCGAGGAGCACCACCGAAACGAGAAGAAACGTCGAGGGATCGAGAGGCGTCAGGCCAAAGAGCAGACCCTCGAGATATCGCGAGAGGAGCGCCGAGCCCGTGAGGCCGACCACCATCCCGACGCCTGCGAGCGCGATGCCCTGGCCGAGCACGAGGCGCAGCACCTCCGGGCCGCGCGCGCCAAGCGCCATCCGAATACCGATCTCCCGGGTCCGCTGGCTGACCGAGTACGCCATCACGCCGTAAATGCCGATGCTCGCCAGCGCGAGGGCCACTGCGGCAAACAGCCCTAGCACGGCCGCGTAGAAGCGCGGCTGCGCCACCGAGTCCCACACCTGCTGCTCCAGGCTGGCGACGTTGTCGACGGTCAGCTGTGGATCGAGCTGCCTCACGAGACTATGCACCATGGCGGCCATCGCCGTCGGATCGCCGGCCGTCCGTACCGCGAAGAACACCATCCCGGGGCCGCCCGGCATGGTCCCAGTCGCCTGACGGTACTCCAGGTAGATCTCGGGCTGCGGCTCGGCGTCGAGCCCAGCGTGGCGGACGTCACCAACCACGCCGACGACACGAAAGGGCGTCTCGCTCCCGAGGCGGACGAGCTCCCCCAGAGGGTTCTGGTCGGGGAAATAGCGGCGCGCGAGCGTCTCATTGATCATCATCACTTGTGGCTGGCCGTCTCGGTCGGCCTCGGTGAACGCGCGGCCGGCCACCACCTCGAGCCCCATGGCCGGCACGTAACTGGCGCTCACCACGCGACTGTCGGCAAAGGGGATCTCCTCGGGGCGCGCCGGCGTAGGCTGTCCCTGAATGTTCAGCGACAACCGCATGATGCCACTCTGAAGGGGCAGGGTGTTTGCGAGGCCTGCCACTTGCACGCCAGGCGTAGATTGCAGACGGGTCAGCAGCTGATCGTAGAAGGTCTGTCGTGCCGTATCGGGGTACCGCGTCTGCGGCAGCGCCACCTGGAACGTGAGCACGTTGCGCGCCTCGTAGCCGGGATCCACGCTGGCGAGCTTCGCGAAGCTGCCAATCAGAAGGCCGGCACCGATCAGCAGCACGGTGGCCAGCGCGATCTCCCCGGCGGCGAGCAACCCGCGCGGCCGGTCGGTGAGTGTCATCGAGTCCGGTCCGTACAAGGCCATGTGCGACAGCGTCTGCGTGCGCTCACGCCAGATCTGAAAATCGTCCGTGGACATACCGGAAAGGCGCTCCGGCATGCCGGCCGGCGCACCCGTGCGATTCTGAACGATCCGCACCAACCGATCGGCATCGTTGTACGGGAGCGGGCGCAGCAGCACCGCGTTGACGATGCTGAAGATGGCGGTGTTGGCGCCGATGCCGAGCGCGAGCGTCAGGATCACCACGAGCGAGAACAACCGGTTCCGTTGAAGAATTCGTATACCGTAGCGGAGGTCCTGTCCGATCATTTCCAGCAATGGAATGGTGTTCATCTCGTAGATCTCCTCACGGATCCGCAGAGGGCTCCCCAGCTTCCGGCGCGCGGCATGCCTGGCTTCGTCCGAGCTCTTCCCGCGTGCGACGTTGTCGTCGATTTCGTGGGCCAGGTAATCGTCGAGCTCTTTGGCGCGCTCGACATCCCACTGCGCGCGTCGCAAGAAGCGGAACAAGCTCATACGCGTCTCACTCGGCTGGACGGAGAATCCGATTGACCGCGCGGACGATCTCGTCCCACCGCGAGGTCTGTGCCGCCAGCTGTGCACGTCCCTTGTGTGTGAGACGGTAATAGCGGGCGCGGCGATTGTTCGCCGACGTTCCCCAGAAGGAGGCTATCCAGCCGCGATCCTCGAGCCTGTGGAGCGCGGGATACAGCGACCCGTGCTCCACTTGTAGCACCTCCTCGGACCGGTGCTCGATCGCGTGGGCGATCGTGTGTCCGTGGGCTGGCCCGAGTGCGAGGGTTTTGAGGATCAGCAGGTCGAGGGTTCCCTGGAGCAACTCTCCCTGCATCGGCACACTGCCTCGTTTCGGCATCCTCTTCAGAAGATAATCTACCTGAATGGAGATGTCTACCTCTCCGCACCACTTGCGTGTGCCACGCCCACGGGACAAGATGGCGCATGCGCCGCCTACTGCTCGTCGCGTTCGTCTTGCTCGCACGGCTCGCGTCGCCGGCCGCCGCCGATCCACTGGCCGACCGAATCGCCGAGATCACGAAGGGGTTCAAGGGGACGGTGGTCCTCTACGCCAAGAACCTGAGAACCGGCCGGGAGGTTGCGTCCAACCCAGACGACCGCGTACGGACGGCGAGCACGATCAAGCTGCCCATTCTTTGCGCGCTGCAATCGCTCGTGGCTCAGGGCAAGGTGAAATGGGACGAGCCGCTGGTCCTGAAGCCCGAGGACAAGGTCTCCGGCTCCGGCGTTCTCCAGAGCCTGGCCGACGGCACCGACCTCACGGTCCGAAACCTCGCCATCCTCATGATCATCGTCAGCGACAACACGGCCACGAATCTGCTCATCGACCGCATCGGTGCAGACACCGTCAACGAATATCTCGATACGATTGGCCTCACCCAAACACGGTTGAATCGCAAAATCATCGGCGGTGATGAGCCGCCCACCGGCTGGAGCAACGCTGGGATGGTCGAGGAGAACAGGCGCTTCGGTCTCGGCGTGTCGACACCGCGTGAGATGGTGACGCTGCTCGAGCAGCTGCACCAGGGCAAGATCGTGAGCGCCGCCGCCTCGAAAGACGTCGTCGACATCCTGAAGAAGCAGCAGGTCACCGCCTCGATGGGCCGGCATGCCCCACAGGATTGGACGGTCGCCAGCAAGAGCGGCTCGCTCAACGCGCTCCGCAGCGACGTGGGCATCATCTACAGCCACGCGGACCCGGTGGCGCTGGCCATCACGGTCGAAGACATGCCGGAAACGGACTATTCCCCGGACAACGTGGGAGAGAAGCTGATCTGGCAGCTGACGGAGCTGCTCGTCGAGGGCCTGTCGGCACCTTTGTAGCGCGCGGCCTTCAGGCCGCGCGGGCGAGGGGCCTGAAGGCCGCGCGCTACATGTGTCTACGTGTGTCGTAGAACAGTGTGTGCGGAGACGCTATCGTCGAAAGATGCGCTTCACCTCCACGCCGAACTTTGGCTTGGCGCGCGGTCCGGTGATCTTGATGGGAACGATGGTGCCGGCACCATCGCGGCGAAGCAGTGAATCGAACGGCCTGAGCACCTGGCGCTTCCAGCCCTCCTGTGTCTGTGAAACTGTGGCATCCAAGCGCAGCTCGCCGCGGAAATCCAGCCATTCACGCGGGATGGCGTAGACGCCGGTCAGCCGAACCTCGGCGCCCGGCACCTCGAAGGTCAATTTGGAGAAGCGCGCTTGGCCGTCGCTGAGCGCGATATGGCCACGCAGGTTCGAGACGACGCTCTCGCCAGTTTCCGCGTCGATCTCACCCTGTCCACGTCGGCTCAGCTCCGCGATCGCCTTCTGCACGTTCAGACTGAGGAACTTCGCCCGCTCGATCTCGAAGTCGCCGTCGAGCTCGAGACGCTCGATCACATCCGCCTCACCGGGCGGCAACACGAACCGCGTCTTCAGATCGAGGAGGCCTTCGAGCGGCACCTTTTCATCACTGATGGCGAACTGCAGCACGTCGCGCAGCGCAGCCTGCTGCATGGTGACGTCGAGCGCGACGGTGCGGCCGCGCTTCCCTCTTTCACCGGTCACCGCCCCCTGCGCGTCGAGCGCAGAGTCCAGCCAGGTGGCGTGCACATCCGTGAGCTCGGTGTTGCCATTGGTCCCATCGACGACGGTCACGAACTCCGAGACGAGACGCACGCGATTGCCCGCCACCTTGACCTCGAAGTCGGTCACGTCCGCCTTACCCCGAACGTCGATGCGCTCCAGCCGGCCGCCGAACTCACCACGCGAGACGAGCGTGCCATCGATGCCCTTGAAGACGCCGAGGTCAGCCCGTTCGAAGGTATACCTGCCGGCAAGCGGCGTCGCGCTCGGCTCTTGGCCGTTCCAGGGGCCGAACGTGCCGGACGTCGTGACTTGCCCGGGCGGCTGTGGATTGGTGAGGAGGGCGTCGAAGCGACTCGCGTGCTCGATCGCGAACTCCTGCAGCCGCATGCGGTGCAGCTCGAACAGGCGTGGCGGCCGGTCAGTCCGGCTCGTTCCGATCTCGAGCCGCGCCTGGTCGGCGAGAATCTCATCGACCACGACGGCTGGCTGGCGCTGTTCCTGCGGTGCCGCCGGCTCCTGGGTAAACGCAGCGCTCGCTACGCTCGCCGGCCGAACCTCCACACCCGCTCGCCCCTCGGCCCTTCCCCCTGGTGGGACGTGGAGCCGTAAGCCGTCCAGGCGGACGCGCCGCACGCGCAGCGGCCGCCACAGCAAGCCGCGGAACGTGGCATCTGCGGAAAACTCGCGGATGCTGACGAGCGGAGGCACGTCGCTCCGTCCGTGGTGTCGCACGACGAGACCACGGCCGGCAATCGAGGGAAGGGGCCAGAGATCGATCTCCAGCGCAGCGAGCTCGACCTCGCTGTCGAGGCGCTCCTCGAGGTAGGCGACAACCCTCTCGCGGGCTTGGCTCGTCGCGCGGATCAGCAGCCATGCGGCTCCCCCGATCAAGACGAGGAGCACCAGCCCGCTCACGACCAGCACGGTCTGCCAGCGACGCATCACCCTCAAACCACGACCTGCTGTCACAGTCGGCGTGGCGTACTCAATACTATCTCGCATGATGCTATAGAATCGAATACGTATGTCGGCTCGAGGCACACTCGCGATTCTCGTCGGCGGCGGTCCTGCGCCTGGGATCAACGCTGTCATCTCGTCGGCCACCATCGAGGCCATCAATCAAGGATTCTCTGTGGTTGGCGTGCGCGATGGGTTCAAACATCTCGTTCGTCGCGACACCTCGCAGGTCCGCCCGCTGACCATTGACGATGTATCGCGGGTGCACTTGCTTGGGGGATCGGTGCTCGGCACGGCGCGTGAGAATCCGACCAAGGCCGAAGAGTCGATGCGGGCCGTGGTCGAGACGTTGGAGCAGGCTGGCGTCACCTCGCTCGTCACGATCGGTGGCGACGATACGGCGCTGTCCTCACGGACGGTGGCGGAGCGCTCCAATGGACGCATTCGGACGGTGCACGTGCCGAAGACCATCGACAACGATCTCCCGCTGCCTCCGCACATCCCCACCTTCGGCTTTCAAACCGCGCGGCACGTGGGCGTCGAGCTGGTGCGCAACCTCATGGAGGATGCGCGCTCGACGCGTCGCTGGTACATCGTCGTGGCCATGGGCCGGACGGCGGGTCACCTCGCGCTCGGTATCGGCAAGGCGGCAGGTGCCACCTTGACCGTCATCGCCGAGGAGTTCTCGGAGCCGCGTCTCCCCTTCTCGCACATCTGCGACATCGTCGAAGGCGCGATTATCAAGCAGCGCGCGCTCGGCCGGGGCCACGGCGTCGCCGTGCTCGCCGAAGGCGTGATCGAGAAGCTGGATCCGGAGGAGCTCGCGGAGCTGGAGGACGTCGAGCGCGACGAGCACGGGCACATTCGCTTTGCGGAGATCGACCTCGCGCGCAAGGTCAAGGCGGAAGTGCAAGGACGACTCAGCCAGCGGGATATCAAGCTCACGGTGACGAACAAGAACCTCGGGTACGAGCTGAGGTGCTGCGATCCAATCCCATACGACGCGGAGTACTGCCGCGATCTCGGCAACGGCGCGATTCGGTTTCTCATGGCCGGCGGCAGCAGCGCCATGGTGAGCATCCAGGGAGGGCGGCTGGTGCCCATCCCGTTTGCCGACCTCCGCGATCCCGAGACGGGCAAGACGCGGGTGCGCCTGGTCGACACGGCAGCAGAGGGGTATCGCGTCGCGCGCGCGTACATGATTCGGCTCGAGCGCGACGATTTCGCGCACAACGCATGGGTGACCAAGCTTGCCGAAGCGGCGAATCTCTCCGTGGGAACGTTCCGAGAGCGATTCGAGCCTCTGGGTCAGTGGTCAGTGGTCAGTGCCCGATGATAAAACGGTAGGGCTGCCTCGCCCAGGCGGCGCCCCCTCGGGGTTCACGATCACGGCGCGTTCGGCGAACGCGCCCTACCAGCGACGACGGCGAGGACTCTGCATTGGACATCAAACGAATCGGCATTGTCGTCGGTGGTGGGCCGGCGCCGGGCACCAACGGCGTCATCTCTGCCGCTGCTATCGAAGCGTTGAATGCGGGCGTGGTGCCAATCGGCTTCCACGAGGGCTTCACTTGGTTGGCGCAGCGGTACACCGACGAGCAGCACGAGCTCTCGATCGACGAGATCTCGCGTGTGCACCTGGACGGCGGCGTATTGCTCGGCGCATCGCGCACCGACCTCACGCGTGATCCAGAGGCACTGGAGAACACGATCGCGGCGCTCAAGAAGTTACACATCGACGCCCTCATCGCTATCGGCGGTGACGATCTCGTCCGGAGCGTGGTGGCGCTCGAGGCCCGCGCTG
The DNA here is from genome assembly GCA_009377605.1 of Luteitalea sp. Lineage (NCBI taxonomy): Bacteria > Pseudomonadati > Acidobacteriota > Vicinamibacteria > Vicinamibacterales > Vicinamibacteraceae > Luteitalea > Luteitalea sp. The sequence continues at coordinate 29,519 of WHTT01000041.1, read as the reverse complement.
GTAGCAGCTTGCGCGTCGTGCAAGTGCCCAAGAGCATCGACAACGATCTGTGGATGCCGCTGCCCGTGCCGACGCTCGGGTACCAGACGGCGCGCCACGTAGGCGTCGAGCTCGTGAAGGCGCTGATGGAAGACGCGCGAACGACCGGGCGCTGGTATCTCGGCGTCACCATGGGCCGACCGACCGGCCACCTGACGCTCGGCATCGGCAAAGCTGCGAGCGTGACCTGCACGATCATTCCCGAAGAGTTCCCGGACGGGCGGATCTGCCTGGGCGACGTTGCCGACATTGTCGAGGGAGCCATCATCAAGCGGCGCGCCCTTGGCCGATCACACGGCGTCGTGTTGCTCTCGGAAGCGTTGGTCGAGCGCTTCGACCCGCACGAGGTGCAGGAGCTCCAGGATGTCGACCGCGATGCGCAAGGCAACATTCGCGTGACCGAAGTGGCCCTCGGGCGCAAGGTCAAGGCGGAGGTCGAGCGACGGCTCGAGCGCCGCAGCGTGAAGGTGACTCTCGTCGACAAGACGATTGGGTACGAGCTCCGTTCTGCACCGCCGATCCCCCTCGACGCGGAGTACGCTCGCGATCTCGGCTATGCTGCCGTCGAATATCTCATCGCCGGCGGCTCCGGCGCCCTCATCACGATTCAGGGTGGTGAGATGCAGCCGATCCCGTTCCGCGACATCCTCGATCCGGCCACCGGCCGCGGACGACTGCGCGCCGTCGACATCGACACCGAGGGATACCAGGTTGCCCGCCACTACATGGTCCGCCTCGGTCCGCGCGACTTCGAGGATCCCGACTGGGTGGCGCGGCTGGCCGACGCCGGCAAGCTGTCGGTCGAAGAGTTCCGCGCGCGCTTCGGTAAGCTCGCCGCGTGAGATCGTTTTCCAATCGACGCTTGTCCAATTGACGGTTGTTGCCTCGTCCTTTGCGCCTGCCCAGATACCCCCGTAGTAGCAGGACCCCCACGCGAGGCTGTCAGCTCGCGCGTGCCGATGGCGCTTCTATGGTCATACCAATGAGTCGAGATGACTCAGTCATAGATGGTTTCACCTCGAGAGACGTACAGGCCAGCGTGTCAATAGTCGAGATTCGCCAACCGTAATCGACCGCTGTTGACCTCCACTGAGAGTTGGGTTAGAGTCAGCTCGCTTCAACTTGTTAGACCATTCGTTGCGACCTCGGACGACCACTCAACTCAGTGTGTCGAACCGCCCGGGGTTGACCGCGATTGTTCCGTTGAGGAGGGTGGATATGCAGTACACGCGAACTGCCTGGATTGCCGCCTTGGCAATCGTGCTCGGGGCGTCGGCCCTTGGCACGGCCGCGGCGCAAGAGTTCCGCGCGACCGTCACGGGACGTGTGACCGATCAGTCGGCAGCTGCGATGCCGGGGGTCACCGTCGTCATCACCAGCACTGCCACGAATGAAACGGCGACGGCAGTCACCAACGCCGAAGGCGTGTACACACTCCCGTTCCTCAGACCGGGCCTCTACACGCTGACGGCCGAGCTCGATGGATTCAAGCGCTACACGCAGGAAAGCCTGCAGCTCCAGGTGGGCCAGACCGCCACGTTGAACATCTCGATGGAGGTGGGCGCACTCACCGAGACCGTCACGGTCACGGCTGACACGCTCGAGGCAAGCCGGGCGGACCGCGGCACGGTGATCGACAGCAAGCGCGTGACGGAGATTCCGCTCAATACGCGCAATCCGTTCATGCTGTCGATTCTGTCATCCGGCATCACGTTCAACGGGCCGGCGATTTACCACCGGCCGTTCGACAACGGTGCCATTGCCGACTGGTCGATCAATGGCGGCTGGAACCGCAACAACGAGTTCACGCTCGACGGCGCGCCCAACAACTCGATTGCGGGCGGCAACAACATCGCGTACGTGCCGCCGGTCGACGCCGTCCAGGAGTTCAAGATCGTCACCAACAGCTACGACGCGCAGCACGGCCGGTCCGCGGGCGGTGCAATCAACGTGTCGCTGAAGTCTGGTACGAACGACTTCCACGGCACCGCCTACGAGTTCTACCGGCGCAAATGGCTCGACACGAACTGGGACCTCTTGAAGCTGCAAGGGGAGGAAAGGCCTGATCACAAGCTCGATCAGTACGGCTTCGAGGTCGACGGTCCAATCGTCCGGAACAAGACCTTCTTCATGGTGAATTGGGAAGGCTACAAGGAGAGCAATCCCAACATCGAGACCGAGCACTACCCGGACGAAGCTCTGCGCCGTGGCGACTTCAGCAACTATCGCGATGCGAGCGGCAACCTGATCACTATCTACGATCCGGCGACCGGGCGCCTCGACGCGAACGGAAACTGGGTGCGCGCTCCGTTTCCGAACAACATCATTCCGCAGGATCGCATTAACCCCATTGCCACAAACCTCCTGCACTTCTGGCCGTTGCCGAACCAGGCTCCAGACGAGGGGTGTGCCTCGTATCGCTGCAACTTCTTTCTGTCGCCGAACCTCGCAACGGACGATTTCTACAATCTCGCGACCAAGGTCGACCACGTCTTCAGCGAGAAGACCAAGATGTTCGTCCGCTACGCGCAGAACTATCGCGAGGAGATCCGCAGCTTCAACGGCATCACTGGCCCGGCCGAGGACTCACAGGGGCCGCTCGAGCGCATCAATTACACGGGTGTGTGGGACTGGGTGCGGACCGTGAGCCCGTCGTTCGTCCTGAACCTGCGGTCAGGGTTGAGTCAGTACGTCGAGGCGTCGCGGACCGATGCCGCCCTCGGCTTCGACGCCACTGAGCTCGGATTTTCAGCCGACCTGGTCGGCCAAATACCACATCAGATGTTCCCGCGGATCAACATCAACGACTTCACGAACCTCGGCCGAAACGGCTTCGGCCGGGGCACCACAACGGTCTACAGCTTTCAGCCGAACTTCTCGTGGCTCAAAGGGAGCCACAGCATTCGAGGCGGCCTCGACATGCGCATGACCTGGCTCACGCAAAAGAACAGCGGAGCTGCGGGAGGCATGCGCATCCAACATGACGACCGGTTCACGCGGCGGGACTGGAATCAGGGCGATCCGCTCAATGGAAGCGCGTTTGCGTCGTTCCTGCTCGGCCTTCCGACCCACGGCGACATCAACAACAACCTGTTCCCCGAGTACCGCTGGAATTACTGGGCCCCTTGGATTCAGGACGACTGGAAGATCTCCAACCGGCTGACGCTCAACTTTGGTCTCCGCTGGGACCTCAACTCACCGGTCTGGGAGGCAGAGAGACGGATGGCTTATGCGTTCGATCCAGGCGCGGTCAACCCCGCCAACGACCGGATCGACCATTCGGTGTTCCCAGGCGACATCATGGGCGGTCTGCGATTCATTGGTGGCCCCGATGCCCCGGAGAAGTATCCGTACGATTGGGATCTGAACAACTTCCAGCCGCGCGCTGGCTTTGCCTACATGCTGAACGACCGAACCATCGTGAAAGGCGGCTACGGGCTCTACTACATGAACCCGACCGGCACGACCTTCACGACCGGCTACAGCATCACGACGCCGCTGGTCTCCACGCTCGACGGTAACCGGACGCCGAGCGTGACGCTTGACAACCCGTTCCCGCAGGGTGTCGCGCAACCGCCGGGCTCCTCGCTCGGCCTGGAGACCAACCTCGGACGAAGCCCGAACTATTCGAACCCGAACTTCGAGATTCCGAAAGTTCACCAGTTCCACATCGGTGTTCAGCGCGTGCTCCCTTGGGGCACGTCCGTCGAGCTGTCCTACGTTGGCAGCCGGACGCGTAAGCTGCAGACGCAGTGGAACGGGATTAACGAGCCCTCAGCCGAGTTCCGCGATAGCTGTAACCCGCTGCTCGGCGGAAACGCCGACTTCTGCCGCGACCGGCTGCAAAATCCGTTTCAAGGGGTCTCGGGATTCGAAGGGACTGATCGTTTCGAGGGTGCAACGATCGAACGCTGGGATCTCAATCGGCCGTACCCACAGTTCGACGGCATCGAAGAGTTCGAGCGAAACGATGGCCTCGTGAACTACAACTCGTTCCAGGCTGTCGTGAACAAGCGGTTCTCCGATGGCATCACGATCAACGCCACCTATACCTTCTCGCGCATGATCGAGCGCTGGGGCTGGCTCGACGTTCAGCGCATGATTCCGCAGGAGGGCTATTACTGGTCGGACCGGCCGCATCGGCTGACGTTCTCCACCGTTTATGAGCTCCCGATTGGTGAGGGCCGTGCAATTCTGGGTGAGTCCAGCGGCTTATTGAACGCCCTGTTCGGCGGCTGGGAGGTGGCTGGTCTATTCGTCTACAACACCGGGCGGCCGTGGGACATACCCGATGTGTATCTGGATCCGAATGGTGAGCGGACAACGCTGAATCCGGCAGCCATCAATGAGGACACCGACTACGGCGCGGACATTATTCGGGCCATCTCGGCGCCATGTACGGCGCGATACGATGACAGCGGCACGCTCATCCCGAGGAGCCCCTACGGCCCCGCAGGCTGCAGCGAGCCGTGGTTCACCAGCCGGCCGCCATTCTCGTCCCGTGTCCTGGCGTTCCGCTCGGAGGACATTCGCCGGCCGCCTTATCGACAGTTCGACATCAACTTCGCCAAGACGACACGCCTCGCTGGCGACGTCCGCTTGCAGATCCGCGTCGAGGTGTTCAATCTGTTCAACGTCGCAAACTACGACGAGGTTAACTACAACACGGATTTGGACAGCCCGTTGTTCGGCACAATTGACAAGAACAACCAGCGCCAGTCCGGCTTTCCTCGTCAGATTCAGCTCGGCGTCAAGCTGCTCTTCTGACGATCGCCACATCGGCCATGCCCGCTCGAGGCCGGCCGTTCATAGTGCTCGTCTTGGCGGTGTTGCCCGCTGTACAGGCAACCGCCGCCGCGCAGGGGGAGCCCGCGCGTGCGAAGGCAGTGTACGCGCGCGCGGTGGAGCTCGAAGCGAACGGCAATCATGCTGCAGCGCTTCCGCTGCTCTGGGAGGCGGCGGAGCTCGCGCCGGGCGAAGCCGACGTGCAGCACCACCTGGGGCTGGCACTCGAGCGGGCGGGGCTGATCGAGGCCGCCATCGAGGCTTACCGCCGGGCCATCGCGCGGCGCCCGACGTTTCCGAAGGCCACCAGCAATCTGGTACTGGCCCTGGTCAAGACAGGGCAGGCACGTGAGGCCGTGGGGCTGGCGCGCACCTCACTGGCGGCAGCCCCCAACGATCCGGATCGGCACTTCATACTGGGACTGGCGCAGTCCGAGCAAGACCTCGCGGCGGCGATCGAGAGCTTCCGTCGTGCGCTGGCGCTCAGACCGGCCCACGGGCTCGCGCGCTACAACCTGGCACTTGCCCTCAAGCGCGCCGATCGGCTGCCGGAAGCCATCGTCGCGCTCGAGCGTTTGCTCGAAACCGAGTCGCGCCCCGAGGCGTACTACACCCTGGGAGTCATTTACTGGCAGCAGGGCGACCTGGAGCGCGCTGCGAGAACGCTCGGCGCCGCGGTTGCGGCGGAGCCGGAGTACGCCGATGCACATTACAGCTTGGGCGCGGTCCTGATGGCTCAGCGCAAGTGGGTCGCGGCTGCCACGTCGCTCCGTCGCGCGATCACGCTGCGTCCAGAGGAGCCGGGCGCGTACTATACGCTCGCGCAGGTCCTTCGACAGGCAGGAGACGACGCTGCCGCGCGCACGAACCTGACCGAGTCGGAGCGTCTGCGGCAACGCGCGAGGCTGCAGCACGAAGCCTCCGTGCTCACCTACATCGGTGTTCGCCAGCTCGAGAGCGGTGATGCGATGGGTGCACTCGAACACCTCCGGCGCGCGACACAGGTGTCCGCCGACCATGCCCTCGCCCACTACCACATGGGTCGGGCCCTCGAGCGCCTTGGCTTGCTCGAAGAGTCCCGTGCCGCCCTTGCTCGCGCACGGCGGCTAAACCCGGACCTGCAGCATCTTCCGGATTCACGATAGAGAGTGCTGATAGGATCGTACCGATTGCCATGCGTCCGCACACAGTCGCGGTTCTGGCGTCGGTACTGCTGACCGCCCCTGCGGTTCACGGCACGACCCGGCGTGCCGTTTGGAGCGATCTGCCGACGGCAGTACAACGACACCTGGCCGCCCAGGGGATCGAGACCTCGGACTTTTCATCGACTCTCGAGCGCATCGAGAAAGAAACGGTTAACCGTCTGCGTGACGGAGATTGGGAAGCGCTCGTTTACTACGCGCTCCAGGCCCGGAGCTTCACCTCACTGCCCGCGATCGAGCCTGCGCTGAGCGCGAAGATGCACCATGAGCAGCGCGCCGTGCCGGCGGACGCACAAGCGCGCCTCGACGCCCTCGCGGACGTGCTGCGGGAGAAACGGGGACTGCCCTCGTTTTCTCATCGTCAGGAAGTGAAAACGAGGGCTGTCCCCGTTTCTCCTGACGAGCGCCTTGAATATTTCCGCGATCTGGTCGCCGGCGACCCACGCGTCAGCGTACGAGGTCTTGCTCCCGTGCTGGCCGCAGAGTACGAGCGCGTGATGCGGTTCCTGTACGACAAGGAGTTTGCCGCCGCGCGCGAGAAGAGAGACGTCGCGACCGATGCCGGCGCCTCGCTCTACCAGCAACGGGGATACAGCACCGACACGGGAGTCGAGGCAGGTTACGCCGTCCGTCAGGCGCTTGGCGTGATCCAGTCGCTCAATCCATCCGCACGCCTTCGACGGGTCCTGGTCGTGGGACCGGGTCTGACACTCGCATCCCGCACTGGACTGGTCGATGAGATTCCGCCCCAGAGCTATCAACCTTACGGAGTGCTCGACGACCTGCTCTCGCTCGATCTCGCCACTGTGTCTGAGGTCACAATCGACTGCGTCGACATCAACCCGCGCGTCGTGTCGCACATCGAGCGGCTACGGACCACCCAGCAGGCGCCCGCACTCGAGCTGCTATCGGCCGTTCCCGATCAGTCGAGCGCGCCGCTGACGCCTGAATACCGCACCTACTTCGGTCGGTGGGGTCGCGCCATAGGCTCGCCAGTGCGCGCGTCCACGCCACCACTGAAGCGGCTGCCTGCGCATCTCCATCGATCCATCCGGCTCTCGCCGGACGCCCGTGCCCGCGTCCATGCGGCGCGCGGCAATATCATCACGGACCGTCTGGAGGGGCCACCATATGAGCTCGTCATCGCCACCAACCTCCTGACGTACTTCGACGAAGTGGAATTGCTGTTGGGACTGGCGAATGTGGCGGGAATAGTCGCGCCGGGCGGCCACTTCGTGCACAACGAGACACGTGAGACGTTGATCGAGGTTGCCGATCAGATCGGCCTCCCCATCGTTCACACGCGCACGGTCGTCTTCACGCAACCCACGTCCAGCGCCGAGCCCCTCTACGACCGCATCTGGATCCACCAGCGTTCGACACGCAAGGGGCTCGCGAGCACGGCGCGTTCGGCGAACGCGCCCTACCACGGACGACGATAGGTCGCCTCGCCGAGGCCACGGACGACGGTAGGGGCCGCCTCGCGAGGCGGCCGTTCAGCGATACAACTGGAGATTGTCGATCTCAATCCAGGCCGATGAGCCGGGCTGTCGAGCAAGCTCGAACGTAATCGCCGTGAGATCCTTCCCGGTCCAAGGCACACGCACGCCAGAGCGCGGCTGGGAGACGGAGGCGAAATGAATCGCCACCGGTATCCACTTCGAGGACGCAGCGAAGCTGGATTCGTGGTACACCTCGTCGCGGACGTTGCGCGTCTCGAGCAGCACGCGATAGCGTCCCTCACCACGTGCCTCGAAGCGAATGCCGCGGAATCGGCTCACATCCACCGGCCAGAGGCCGGCCGCGCTGAGCGGCACCGACACCGTGGCAAACGGCTCCTTCGTGTCGCTCATGGTCGCCGTGACACGAAGCGCCCGGCCTCCCCCTCTCGCCACGTGCGTCATGTCCACGCGAGTCGCGTGCGCGCCAGACTCTGTCTCGTCAATCCAGTACGTGCCGCGCGACGTCTGACCGTCGCGCCCCTCGAAGTCGTCGATGAGCGGACTCGTGATCGAGACGACGGGCAGCGGCGTGGGCGCCTCACTCGTCATCAGCCGCTCGAGCGCGCCACGATCTACGGCTTGCCCGTCGAGAAAGACCTGCGCGATCTGCTCGATGGCCGTGATGTCGGCCACTGGGTCACCATCGACGAGCAGGAGATCCGCACGCTTGCCCGACGAAATGAACCCGCGGTCATGCTCGACGCCAAGCGCCCAGGCGCTATTCCCCGTCGCAGCCGTGAGCGCCTCGAGCGGGGTCAGCCCGCCTTCGACGAGCAGCTGCACCTCATGAAGCGTCGACCAGCCGTGCGGGGTTCCCCCGACGCCGGCGTCCGTCCCAACAGCAAAGCGAACGCCCTGCTCGCGAAGCTTGGCAACGTTGTCGATGAGCACCTGCCATCGCTTCTCGCGTGGCGCGAGCTCGGCAGCGTTACCCGCAGGCGACGGCGCACCGTTGCCTTGACCAGACGCTAGGTTGGTGGCGGTCGATTCGAGTCGTTCCCGGGTGGCCGGCTCTACCAGATGCCACAACAACTGCGTCCAGCGATCGCGGCTGCGCAGCTCGTACACGCTGAGCGTGGGGGCGTAGGTCATATTGCGCTGGCGAAGACCGTTCGCCAGCCGCGTGTCCGCCACCTCGTCTCCAATGCCGTGGCCAATTACCGCCACGCCCGCATCGGCCGCAACACGCGCACCTTGAGCCGTGACCGTATGCGTGAGCACGCGCAAGCCATGTTTGCGCCCTTGGTAGGTCAGTGCTTCGAGGGTGTCGAGATCCATGCTCGCGAGATCCGGATTCGTCCCGTAACGCCAGCCGTCGGCAAACACCTTGAGGAGGTCCGGCCGGAACCGTGCAACGCGGTCGACCGCGGCCTGTGCTTCCTCCGGCGTGGACACGCGCTGTGTGTGCGCGGATGGCCATCCGCCCTCGGTGCCGTGTCCGCCCGGCACCGCCAAACGGGCCGCCAACGCGACGCGCGGACCGTGGACATCGGCTGATGCCAGAAGGTCTCGCACCGCCGCAAAGTGTGTCGGGCTCGTGCCCAGCTCTGCGATCGTGGTCACGCCGCAGTAGAGATACGCTGCCAAGTGCTTGCTCAGATCCGTCGTCAGCCGACCCACGCCGCGCCCGAAGAGATGCACGTGCAAGTCGAACAGGCCAGGGAGCACCGTCTTGCCGCGCCCGTCGATCACGCGGACGCCGTCCGGCACTTCCACGTCGGGACTGGCCTGCGCGATGCGCCCGTCGCGCACGAGAATCGTGCCCTCGAACGGCTCGTTACCCGACCCGTCGACGATCTGGGCGCCGACAATCGCGAACGTGGCGGACGGCTGGGCCAAGGGTGACCCGCTCAGCCCGACAAGCAGCGCCAACAGACTCACAGCACTGCACGATCGTTGTCGGGCTGACGGCCGTGTGTTTCGCATTTGGTTCCTTTGTCCCTTGGCCCTTGCCCGTTGCCCGTTGCCGCTCTATTTGCGGATCGCCAGGGTGGCAGCGACCGGATAGTGATCCGAAGCCATCGCCGTCACGTTGTTGACGGCCACGCTGGCCGAGCGAACCGTCAGGTCCGGGGACACGAGCACATAGTCGATGCGGCGATCTGGCGGAGCGTCTGGCCGCGCCGGGATCGTGAAGCCGTCCCCCTCGCCCGCCGCGACCCATACGTCCGTGAGCAGTGCGAGGAGCGGCGGCAGTGACGGCTCGGTCGGAACGGCGTTCAGGTCGCCGACGACCACCACCGGCTGCTCTGCCATCGCGACACGGTCAGCAATGGTTTCGACCTGTACGATCCGATCGTCGAGACTGTTGTGCTGCAGGTGTGTGCCATAGAAATGGAGTGGCACGTGTCCCACATTGATGCGCGCCTCGAGAAGGCCGCGCTGCTCGTTGGCCGGGTCCGTGCGTGGCAGCAGTGTGTTCTGGCACCCTTGAATCGGCCACACGCTCAGGATGGCGGTGCCATATTGGTGCGGCACGTTCGCGTGACCATCCGCGGGGTGATCGAGGTTGGCGCCGTAGCACGAATGCATGCGCAGCATGTGGGCCAGCGCACGTGGCTGGTCGACGTCGCCGCTGCGCGCCCAGAAGCGATCCACCTCCTGCAAGCCCACGATGTTCGCATCGAGCGACCGAATCACGTGCGCGATGCGCCCCAGGTTGAGGTTGCAGTCCGCGTTCGGAGGCTGTCCCGGCTCGGCCGGCGGCGTCGTGCAGTCCTCGTTTCCGCTGCCGTGATGGATATTGTAGGTCGCGACGGCGAGGCCACGCTCGCGCCGGTGGCGCTCCGGCTGCGCCTGAAGGACCGCTGCCATGAGCACCGCCGATGAAACGACTGCCGTTATCGCTCTCGCTTGCCACATGCTCTCCTCCTTCCCAGTGTGCCTGATTCTGCCACAGTCGGACATATGATCGTCATGGCTCGCGACGGAGCGATGATGGAACGGAGGACATATGGAGGATTTCGAGAAGCTCGGCGCGTTCTATCTTGGCCGCCCTTATGACCTGTCTGCCAAGAAGCGGGAGGAGGCTCCGCTGCTGTACGACTCCCGGGACCTCGTCACGCATGCGGTCTGTGTCGGCATGACCGGCAGCGGCAAGACCGGCCTATGCACCGTCTTAATCGAAGAGGCCCTCATCGATGGTGTGCCAGCAATCGTGATCGATCCGAAAGGTGACCTCGGCAACCTCCTCCTATCGTTCCCCGACCTCGCGCCCGAGAGCTTCCAACCTTGGGTGAACGAAGACGAGGCACGCAAGCTAGGGGTGTCGGCCGAGGAGCTCGCGGCGCGCGAGGCCGAGCGCTGGAAGACGGGCCTGGCCGAATGGGGGCAGAGCGCCTCTCGGATCAAGCGCCTCCGCGATGCGACGGAGATCGCGCTCTACACGCCCGGCAGCACGGCCGGCTTACCGGTGAACATCCTCCAGTCCTTTGGCGCGCCCCCACAGGAAATCCGAGATGATAGCGACCTCTTCCAGGAGCGGGTCACGACGACGGCAACCAGCGTGCTGGGGCTCGTGGGGCTGGCCGTCGATCCGTTGAAGAGTCGCGAGCACATCCTCGTGGCGAAGATCCTCGAGGCGCTCTGGTCGGACGCCGTGGACGCGAGCCTCCCGGTCCTTATCCAGCACGTGCAAAAGCCGCCATTCGATCGCGTTGGTGCGCTCCGCGTGGACGACTTCTATCCCGAGAACGATCGCTTCGCGCTCGCGACCGTCTTGAACAATCTCCTCGCGGCGCCCGGATTCGACGCCTGGCTCTCGGGCGATCCGCTCGACGTGAGCGCCCTCCTGCGATCCTCGTCTGGCAAGGCACGCTGCGCCATCTTTTCCATCGCGCATCTGAACGACAGCGAGCGGATGTTCTTCGTGTCGCTGCTGTTGAACGAAGTGCTGGCCTGGGCGCGCAGCCAGTCGGGCACGACGAGCCTGCGGGCGCTGCTCTACATGGATGAGATCTTTGGATTCTTTCCGCCCGTGGCCAATCCGCCAAGCAAGGAGCCGCTCCTCCTGCTGCTGAAGCAGGCACGCGCCTACGGATTGGGCGTGGTCTTGGCGACGCAGAATCCAGTTGATCTGGATTACAAAGGGCTCGCCAACACCGGCACCTGGCTCATTGGACGCTTGCAAACCGAGCGCGACAAGGCACGCGTGATGGATGGCCTCGAGGGCGTCTCCGCGACGGCCGGCGGCGCCTTCGATCGGCAGGCCATGGAACAGCTGATCGCGGGGCTGGGAAAACGTCTCTTTCTCCTGCACAACGTGCACGACGATGAGCTCGTGATCTTCGAGTCGCGGTGGGCCCTCTCGTATCTGTGCGGGCCACTGACACGCGCGCAGATCAAACGGCTGACGCCCGGCTCCGGGTCCGATGCGCCCACCAAGGGTGGGCCGGAAGCGTCGCCTGTTTCGAGAGCGGCGCCGGGCGTGCCCCGTGCACCAGCCACGAGCGCGCAGCCGGTTGGTCCAGTGTTGCCGCCCGAAATCGTTCAACACTTCTTGCCCACGGAGACGCTCGCTGGTGAGTCCCAAAGCGACACGCCGACGACAGGACCGATGACATATCAGCCCATGGTGCTTGGCGCTGCCAACCTCCACTTCGTCGACGCGCGAAAAGGTGTCGACGTCACACGACCCGTCGTGGCCCTGACGCCCATCACCACCGAAGCGGTGCCGGTCGATTGGGCGCGTGCGACGCTGGTCGATCTCAGCACCGGCGAGCTGGAGTCATCACCGCAGGATGGTGCACACTTTGCCGATCTGCCGTCGGCGGCGGGCAAACCAGCAAGCTACGGCAGGTGGGGCAAAGCGTTCGCAAGATGGGCCTACAGCAGTCAGACGATCGAGCTGTTCAAGCATCCAGAGACGGGTCAGCTGTCGAAGCCCGGTGAATCGGAACGCGATTTCCGCGCGCGGGTCGACCAATCGGGACGCGAAGCCCGGGACGAGCTAGTCGAGAAGTTGCGGGAGAAGTACGCGCCCAAACAGGCGTCGCTTGAGGAGCGCCTGCGCCGCGCGGAGCAGCGGCTCGACAAGGAGCAGCAGGACGTGAGCCAGTCTGGTATCCAGACCGCAGTCTCCGTGGGTGCGACGATCCTGGGTGCGATGCTCGGTCGAAAACGTTTGAGCGTGCGCACCCTCGGCCGAGCGGCAACCGCGGCGCGCGGAGCGGGCCGCGTGCGGCGCGAACGGGACGACGTCGCGCGCGCCTCGGAGAATGTGGAGGCCATTCGACAGCAGATTGCCGATCTCGAGGGGCGGTTGAAGGCGGACCTCACCAAGCTCGATGCGAGAGCACGCGCCACGGGCGACCTCCAGACGCTTGCGGTGCGTCCGCGCAAGGCGGACATCGAGGTCACCTTGGTCGCTCTCGCGTGGGTGCCCGCCACGTCCGCCTGACGTCGTCGTGCTCACAAACACGTAGTAGCGAGGGGGGGTCTTTAGACCCCTCGTTCGGTGCTGTCGCGCCGCGGCCCGCACGACAAACACTCGAGGATTATCAAGGTGGCGTGATCTTCGGCGGTGACGCCCCAGCCTCCGTCTTCTGTGCGTCTATCCGCTCTTTGATGTCGCGATACTTCTCGAGCGCGGCGCGTGCGTCGGTAGGCCTCTTGCTGCGTTGATACGCCTGCGCGAGCTGATAGTAGAGACTGCCATCCTCGTCGGTCGAGAGCGCCGCCTCGAGATGTGGAATCGCGGCGGCCGCCTCTCCCTTCAGCATGAGCGCGCGGCCGAGCGCCGCCTGCGCCTCGACGGGGGCCGCTACGGCATCGACGGCACGTTCGAGATAGGGTATTGCGCGGTCCACCTGTTGCGCGTCGAGCAACGCGCTGCCGTAGAGGAATATTAGCTCGGGGTCGTCAGACGCTACGGCGAGCAGTTTTTCAGCGACGGGCAGCACGGCTTCATGATCCCGCGCCAGGTGGAGCGCCATCGCCAGCTCCCGTTCGAGGCTCGGATCGTCTGGCGCGAGCACGAGCGCGGCGCGAAGCTCCTCGACCGCGTCCAGCGATCGATTTTGATCGGCGGCAATGCGAGCGCGGACCGCATGGAGCTCGACGGATGGCGGCAGTCTCTCGAGCCGCGCAAAGGCCTGCGTCGCCAGTTGATTGAGCGCGCGCGTCCGCCAATACGACGCCTCCGCCGTCCGCTCCCCATTCGTCAGCCGTACCGCCTGTGTCAGCTCCCCTTTCAGGAACGCGCAGGCCGCACGCTTGCGCCCGCAATCTGGCGCCATCTTGCGGGCGTTGGCACGCTCGCTGGCCGCCCAGTCGGCCTGGCCGCTTGCTGCGTAGATGTCTGCGATCGCCTCATGGACGCCGGGAAGCTCCGGCAACGCCTTCTGTGCCTCGCGGTAGAGCGCGAACGCCTGCGGCAGCTTGCGAGTCGCGACCATCACCTCCGCAACGATCAACGACACGTAGGGTGAGCCTGGTGCGATCTCCTGCAGCTCTCCGAAGCTGCGACGCGCGCCGCCCTCGTAGCTGCGGCCGAGCCCTGCCCAGCCGCTCGGAGACTGCGGCGCCACCTCTGTGAGCCGCTCGAACCGTTCCGCCGCCTCGTCGAACCGCTCGATCTGCAGTAGAGCCTCACCGAGCGCTTGGGCAGCTTGCGTGTTGTCGTGCTGTTCTGCGACGACCTTTTCGAGCGGGGCCACTGCCCGCTCAGGCTCTCCGAGATCGAGGTAGACCGTGCCGAGGAAGAGCTGCGCGGGGAGCAGCGACGGATCCAGTTGCGCCGCGCGTTCGAGAGCGGGCAACGCTGCCCGGGGCTGGCCCGCCATGGCTCGCGCCATGCCCAGGTTCATGTGGAGTCCTGCCTCGTCTGGATGCGCAACCAGGATCTCCTCGTAGAGCTTGGCGGCCTCTTCGAACCGACCCGAGCTCATCGCCTCCTTGGCACGGCCGGCAAGCTCGACGATCCGTTCCTCTCGCACCGCTTGCTGACCAGGCAAAACATCAGCGTGCGGCGGAGGTCCTAGCACGAGCAATGGGAGCAATGCGAGCAGGAGCACGCTGAACATTGGGTCATTCTAGAGCAGCAAGATGCGTCAGGCCGGCGGGCCCCCTTTGACGTCTCTAATCTTTATAATCGTACTAGTGGTTCTATCTGCCCGCATTGTGGTTTCGCTGCTATTGCTCCTGCTGACGGCGGCAAGCGCACGCCCGCAAGAACCGGTCGCCAGCGACCTCTTGGACCGGCCGGTCAACGTCGATGCACCGCTGCCGGACACGGAGTGGTTACGCGAGCAGGTGCATGCCCGCCTCAAGACAGACGAGGAGCTCCTTCGGCAATACACGTATCGCGAGCGGCGGCGCGACATCAAGGTGAGCAAGCTCGGCAAGGTATCGCTGGGGCCCCTCCGCGAGTTCGAGGTCTATCCATCGCCAATCTCTGGTGAGACCTACAAACGGCTGGTCGCCGTCGACGGGAAACCACTCGATCCTGCTGTCGTCGCGCAACAGGATCAGGAGCACCGCGACGATCTGATCGAGCGCCGTGAGAAGCTGGAACAGGAGACACCGGACGAGCGTGCCGAGCGCCTCGAGAAACGAGCCAAGGAGCGACAAGAGGAGCAGGAGCGGCTCGAGGATGGCTTCCGGGTGTTCGACGTTCAACTGATCGGCCGAGACATCCTCGACGGGCGTCAGATGATCGTCGCAGAGCTCACCCCCAAGCCCGACGCGGACCCGAAGACGCGCATCGGGAAGACCATGAAGGAGATGCACGGGCGTGCCTGGGTCAATGAGCAGGACTTCGAGATCGCACAGGTGGCAATCGAGGTCATCGATGACGTCAAGATCGGATGGGGGATCGTCGGCCGCCTCCATGCGGGCAGCGAGCTCACGTTTCAGCGCAAGAAAGTCAACGACGAGATCTGGCTTCCCTCACTCATGCACGTGAAGATGTCCGGCCGCACGCTCCTTTTCAGGAAGTTCGGCTTCCATACGACCACCGAATATTCCGACTATCGCAAGTTCTCCGTCGAAACGGACGTGCGGGTGGCGACACCGCGAGGCCACGACGATCACCCATAACACCCGAGAGGGCGCGGTAAACGCCTTCCACTAACGCATCGTCGAGTGTCGGAGCGGCAACGGCTTCGCCTTCCCGCGCAGCCGCATGTTCAGAAACTCGACCAACAGCGAAAAAGCCATGGCGAAGTAGATGTACCCCTTGCTGACGTGCTGCCCGAATCCTTCGACCACGAGCATCATGCCGATCAACAGGAGGAATGCCAACGCCAGCATCTTGATGGTGGGGTGCCGGTGGACGAAGTCGCTGACGGCACCCGCAAAGGCGAGCATCACACCGGCCGCTGCGAGCACGGCAATGACCATGAGCGGCACGTGCGGCGTCATCCCGACGGCGGTAATCACGGAGTCGAGCGAGAACACGATGTCGATCAGCATGATCTGGAAGACGACGCCGGCCAGCGCGGAGCCACCACGAACAGTGCTCCCGTGGTCGTCGCCGCCTTCGAGCTTGTCGTGGATCTCGTAGGTGCTCTTGCCAATGAGAAACAGGCCGCCCCCGACGAGGATGAGCTGCTTCCCCGATAGGCTCACGCCCGCCAGGGTGAACAACGGGCGGGTCAGTGTCATGACCCACGAGATGCCGAACAGGAGGAGGATGCGCGAGATGACAGCCATCCCAATGCCGAGGCGCCGCGCGCGCGGCTGCTCCGCGGCTGGTAACCGGCCCGCGAGGATGGCAATGAAGATGATGTTGTCGATGCCGAGAACGATCTCGAGCGCCACGAGCGTGACCAGCGTGATGAGGCTCGCCATACTGACGAGATCAGCACTGGCCGGAGTCGCGGCTTGCTCGGTCAGCCCGAGCGCAATGGTGCCTGTCGACCAAATGAGATCGAGCACGGTATGTCTCTATCCCCGTGCGCGCTTCCGGGCCGTGGGGCGTGCGGCCACCGGCTTCGGGAGCTCCGCTTTGGCGGTTCGCTTCCGCGTATCGCTCACTTGATTGAGGCTCCGGCGTAGCGCATCCATGAGGTTCACGACTTTCTGCGGAGCCTCCTCGGGCGGTGCGATGACTTCTTCGCCGGCGACCTTTGCGTCGATGATCCGCCGCAGCTCTTGTTGGTACTCGTCCTTGAACTCTCCGAGATCCAGCTTGGACTCGAACGAGCTGATCACTTGCTGGGCGAGCTTCACCTCCGCCGGATTCGGCTTACCGGGAATGCCTTCGAACTCGTCGATGGCACCCATCTGACGGACCTCGTCTGCGCGCCGGAGCGTGTACATGACGAGGCCACGCTCGCGCGGCGCGACGGCCACGAGGTACTCTCGACCATAGAGTGCGAGCTTGCCGATGCCGACCTTCCCCTTCATCCCCTCGCGCATGACGCCAAACGCTTCGGCCGCCACGGGACCATCCGGTGCGAGGTAGTATGGCTTTTCGAGGTAGACGGGATCGATGTCGCCGAGGTCCGCAAACTGCACGAGGTTGATCACACGCGTGGACGGCGGGCGGACCTTCTCGAGGTCCTCGTCGTTGATGACCACGTAGCGGCCCTTTTCGAACTCGTAGCCGCGGACGATCTCATCCTTCGACACTTCGCGGTCGTGGGTAGGGCACCATTTCTTGTACTGGACGCGCGTCTGGCACTCGTCATGGAGCTGGTTGAAGCTGACGGTGCCGGCGGAGTCCGTGGCTGGGAACACCCGCACCGGGATGTTGACCAGGCTCACCTTGAGAAACCCTTTCCACGTAGGTCGTGCAGCCATTCGGAGGCCCTCCAGTGGCCCTCGCTTCCTCTCGGCCAATGTTAGCTCAAGGTTTACCGGAAAAAGGAACCGGGTACCTTTTCGCCGGCGAAAAGGTACCCGGTTCCTTTTTCAGGCGCCTTTTCCTTACACTCCCATACCAATGCCACCCGTAGCGACACCGTGGCGTGAGGCTCCTTCGCGAGTGCGGCCCATGTTGGCCGTGGCGGGTGAGCTCACCTCCGAGGCAAACCTCTTGGACGACAGAGTCATCTTCGAGCCCAAGTACGATGGCATCCGCGCCATCGTCATGGTCGAGCCGGCTGCGCCCACGCCGCGCGTCGCGATCTATTCCCGCAACGGCAACGAGAAGACCGCGCAGTTCCCCGAGGTGGTGCGCGAGCTTCGTCAGCTCGGCCAGCGCCTCGACAAGCCGGTCATCTTCGACGGCGAGATCGTCGCCCTGGACGAGCGCGACCAGCCGGCCGGATTCGAGCGGCTGCAAGGGCGGATGCACCTCACCGGGACGCGCGAGATCGACGCCCGCGTGCGCGCACAGCCAGCCGCCCTCCTGTTGTTCGACCTCTTGCGCGACGGCGGCGACGACCTTCGCGGGCTCCAGCTCACGACGCGGCGTGCGCGCTTGGACAGGCTGCTCGCCACCGCGACGTCTCCCGTGGTGCGCCTCGGCTCGTATACGGCTGGCGACGGCAGGCGACTCTATCGTGAGGCGGAACAACATGGCCTGGAAGGTCTGATCCTCAAACGCGCCGACTCGCGGTACGAGAGCGGTCGCCGAAGCACCGCATGGCGCAAGATCAAGATTCTTCGTCAGCAGGAAGTCGTGATCGGCGGGTGGACCGAGCCGCGTGGCGCGCGCGTGCACATGGGCGCTTTGCTCATGGGCGTCTGGGTGGACGACCGTCGCCGCGTGCGCGGCAGCAGCGCGCGGGCGGACCAGCCGCTGCTCTTCGTCGGCGCGGTGGGCACAGGGTTCTCCGACACGGAGCTCGGCCGGCTTTCACGTCTCCTCGCCAGCCGCGCGACGGAACACTGTCCGTTCGTCAACGAGCAAGACGCGCCGCCGGGCTCACACTGGGTGAAGCCGGAGATGGTCGTGCAGGTACGGTTCGCGGAATGGACCGACGATCGTAAGCTGCGCCATCCGGTCTACCTTGGAGTGCGTGACGACAAGGCGCCGCACGAGGTCGGCATCGAGCCGTTGCTGGCGCTGCCGCTGCCGCTCGCGACACCCACAGAGCGCCAGATGCCCGAGACCGCGAACGTCGAGCGCACCGCCTCGCGACGCGGCCGGCGCACGGGCGAGAAGACGTCGGGCTCACGGCGGACGCCGCGCGGCCAGAAGCGACCGCCCGCCTTCCGAGTCGATCCCGCGCGAGAGTCGCTCGTCTCTCACCTCCAGGCGCTCGAGGAGTCGCGGCGCGACGGCACGCTCGCCTTGCCCGGCGGCCAGACGCTGGACGTGACGAACCTCGCGAAAGTGTTCTGGCCGCAGGGCAATTTCACCAAAGGCGACCTCCTTCGATACTACGTGCGGATCTCGCCGTGGTTGCTGCCGGTGGTGGACGATCGGCCGCTCGTCATGAAGCGCTTTCCCAACGGCGTGAACGGCAAGGCGTTCTACCAGCAGCGGGCGCCAGACGAGGCGCCGCCTGGCGTGCGGGTGGACGTGCTCGAGGAGCGCTCGGACAAGGGTGTCGAGCGGACGCCGAGATTGGTGGGGGGCACGCTCGAGACGCTGCTCTACATGGCGCAGTTGGCAGCCATCTCGCAGGATCCCTGGTTCTCGCGCGTGAGCTCCCCCGAATCGGCGGATTTTGCCGCGATCGATCTCGACCCCATGCCTGGCGCGTCGTTTGCTGACGTCCTCGACGTCGCGCGCTGGGTGCACGAGGAGCTGGAGAGCATCGGCGTCCCTGGCGTGCCCAAGACCTCCGGCTCGCGCGGCCTGCACATCTATCTGCCGTTACCGCCGGGAACCAGCTATCACACTGGCCAGCTCCTCTGCCGGATCATTGCGACGCTCGTCGCGACGAAGCACCCGAAGCAGGCCACGGTCGAGCGACAGGTCAGCGCGCGGGGTCGCACGGTCTACGTCGACTATCTCCAGAACATCCTCGGCAAGACGCTGGCGTCGGCTTACAGCGTGCGCGCGACGGCGTTTGCCGGCGTCTCGACGCCGCTCGCGTGGGACGAGTTGGATGACGGCGTGGCGCCCGAGGACTTCACGCTGACCACCGTGGAAGCGCGTTTTCGCCGCGTCGGTGATCTGTGGGCATCGCTCAGAACGACCAAGCCCCCCGACATGCGCACCGTGTTGGATCGCTTGGGAAGCCTCTGAAAGCACGGTACAACCCTTGTCAAGCCACCATGCCCTCGTCTCTTCCACCTTTGAACCTTGAACCTCGAACCTCGAACCTCGAACCTCCGACCTTGAACCTCGAACCTCCGACCTCGAACCTCGAACCTCCGACCTCGAACCTCGAACCTCGAACCTCGAACCTTAGAAATACGCCTTGATCCCGAGCTGGACCCTGCGGTTGCCGTCGCGCGTGACGACCTGGCCGAAGTCGGCGTTGCTGAAATCGAGCTCACCGCTACCGAGCTGGAGATTCGGGTGGTTGAAGAGGTTGTAGGCTTCGAACCGCAGCTCGAAGCGACGATCGCCAACAAAGCGGAACTGCTTGAGCAGTGCAGCATCCACGTTCCAGTCACCGGGACCAAAGATGGCGTTGCGCGGCAGCGTCCCGAACAGGTTGTGGTTCGTCCCGCCACCCGGCAGTGCAAACGCTGCCGGATCGAACCACTGGTACCCGCCGTCCTCGAGCTCCGCCTGCGGATACTGGATGTCACCGACCAGGTCCGGCCTATCGCCCGTCACGCCATCGAAGTTCCAATCGGTCCCGAGCGTGACGTTCCGCGGCGCGCCGCTCCGCGCGCGCACGCTGCCGGAAATCTGCCAGCCGCCAAGCAGCGAGGATGCAAGCGTGTGGCGATTGCTGAAGAATGGCAGGTCCCATGCGAAGAAGGCCCGAAACGTGTGGCGCCGCTGGTTCTCGCCGCGCTCCCCCGCGATGTCCAGCGGGTTGGCCGCCTGTTGGTTGCCCTGGCTCGTTGGATCGGCAGCCGCCGTGTCGTAGCCCTTCGCCAGCACGTAGCTCACGCGCGCGGTCACGCCGCCGCCCCGCAACGTCGAGCTGAGCTGCAGTGCGTCGTACCAGAGGCGCGCCGTGGAGCTGATCTCCATGACGCTGGCAAAGTCAGGGATGGGCCGGCGCTCGTTGATGTTCCCCGCTGTGTCGTTGGCGCCTTCGCGGTATTCGGCGACGTTGATCGGGAGGATCTGCGTGAACCTGTGACCGCGGTTGCCGACGTATCCAGCCGTGACGGACACCCCTTCGAACATCTGTCGTTCCACCGAGACGTTCCACTGAAGGCTGTACGGCGTCTCGAAGTCCTCCGCATAACCGGTGGCGGTATACGGAGGTGTCCACGGGAAATTGGCGATGTTCTCGCCCGTCAGCGGCGTGGGTGGTGACGCGTACGTCGGCTCCTGGCTGGTGAGCCACGGATCGCTCAGGCGGCCGCCACTCCCGAACACTTCCGGCCGCCACGGGTTGTTCTCGGCGCTCCAGATGAAGAACTGACTGGGGTTATAGGAGTAGTACCAACCCACGCCTGCCCGGACGGCGGTCCGGCCGTCGCCTTGCACGTCCCACGCGAGACCGAGGCGCGGCGCAAAGTTATTGCGGTCTGGCTCGAAGAATCCACCGTCCAGTCCGGCGTCTCCGGCAAAGGCGAGATTCGTGGGCGCGTTGGGAAATCGGCTCGACTCGTGCCCCATCCGAAAGGCGACCTGCTTGTCATCTTGCTCGTGCGGCTGCAGGTAGATCTCGTACCGGAGGCCTGGCGTCAGCGTCAGACGAGACGTGAGCCGCCACTCGTCCTGGACATATCCGAAGATGTTCCAGTTGACCACGTCGTAGTCGAGGATGCCCGACGCCGAGTAGCTCACGGCCGGGGTCGTCTGCCCCATCATGAAGTCCGCGAACGCGAATGCGAACTGATCGCTTTCCGGTGGCGCGTCGAGCCCCGCCGCGTGCCGCCCGTCGAACTCGAAATACATACGCTCCGTGTCATCGTATTGCCGGATGTTCTGTCGCTGCACTTCCACGCCGAACTTCAGGTTGTGACGGCCGGTGTTCCACGAGAGGCTCGACACAGCCTGGTAGTTTCCTTGGTTGAAGAGGCTCAGAAAGCCGTTGCGTCCATTCGGACCGTTTTCAATAGTGATATGCGGAAGGTATCGGCGCGCCCCATCTTGGCTGATCGGGTAGTTCTGGGCTCCAAAGTCTGCAAGGTTTCTGCCGATGTTCTCGGTGGTGCGGTCGGCATCCAGGCGGGCGACGCTGACACGCGACTCCATGACCAGACGCGGCCCCAGAATCCACGTGTGTCGCAACGCGGAGGTGTATTGTCGCGATTCGTTGAGCTGCGGCCCCCAGGCGGGAATGTTGGTGGTCGCTGACGGGCGGCCGCCGGGATTTGGTATCGTCTGCCTCCCCCATGTCGTGAAGGACGTCAGTTGCAGCGTGTGCGCAGCGCCGAGATGGTGATCGATTTTGGCCAGCAGCTCGTCGTTTCGCGACGGGCCCTCGAAGCTCCAGAAGAGCCGATCGTCGTAGCTCTCGACCGTCGGCATCAGCTCCACCAGTTGCAGCGCGACCGGATCGAGCAGCCGGCTCGGAATCCGATTGCCCGCGAGCGGCTGCCCGGAATCCGGATCGAGCAGTTGCACCGGTACGCTGGAGAAGTCGCCCCGTGCCATTGCGTCCGTCGGAAACCGTGTGCTGTTCTGCTGACCTGAATCGTTGTCGCGAAAGTCCATGAACGATCCGAAGAAGAACGTTTGGTCGCGGCGAATCGGGCCACCCAGGCTCACCGACGTGTTCTTGCGGTCATCGTCTGGACGCGGCTCGTCGTTGCGATTGTTCGCCCACGTGTTGGCGTTGAGCTGCTTGTTCCGAAAGAAGTACGCGCCGGTTCCACGGAACTGCATCTCCGCACTTTGTCCTAGGTAGGGCCGCCGCGCCGAGGCGGCCGTTTCCGTGCCTCAAGGGTTCTAAAATGATTGCAGCCACCGACGCGCTGCGGGCGTAGGGTACTACTCTCGGCGCGACAACCGCGTAACGAACTGCGCTGCAGAATGGAGGGGACAGGAAGGTGTTGGCCGCCACGGCGCGGGCTTACGCTCGTGGTAGGATTAGTAGTTGCTCGTTCGCGCCCGTAGCTCAGTTGGATAGAGCGTCGGCCTTCGAAGCCGCAGGTCGGGGGTTCGAATCCCTCCGGGCGCGCCATCTCGCTTCGCAAGCTGGCTTCGCCCGACGCGTTCGTTGAGTCTGCTTCGCCTTCCGCTCACGCAGACCGAATCCCTCCCTGGGCGCCGAAGCGGCACGGCCGCGAAGGCGGCCGGGCGCGCCAATATTTCGGCCCGCAATTCGGGGTTCTGCCCCCAACATCCTCACATTCGTCTATTTCGCCGTTGGCAACGCATTTGAGATGGGCTCGGTCGCGGCGGGCGCTTCTGATATCAGTCGACCTGACGGGTGAGCGCTTGGATATCGGCCAGATCTTTCGTTCGCCCGGCAGCGCGCTTGTTCTCGATGAGCTCGGTTCGACCGAGGAAGGCGACATCGAGCTCTCCAAAGCGACCGATTTCCCTGCCAGCCCAGGCTTGTTCCCAGGTGAGCCCGCTGATCTCGCTCATGATGTGGATCTGGAGTGGCGGCATGCCCATCTGAATGACGCGGCGAGGATCGATCACGTCTTCTGCGGACAGCGCATCGG
This sequence comes from Luteitalea sp., assembly GCA_009377605.1. Taxonomy (NCBI): domain Bacteria; kingdom Pseudomonadati; phylum Acidobacteriota; class Vicinamibacteria; order Vicinamibacterales; family Vicinamibacteraceae; genus Luteitalea; species Luteitalea sp. Next base: position 6,400 of record WHTT01000041.1, on the reverse strand, counting down.
TGGGAAAGCCGAATTCGCGAATGGCTGCCATCACACGCAGGCCGTTAGCGAAAGTCGGCCTGACGTAGACGTCGAAATCGCCTGTATACCGTGGTACGCCGTGGAGCGCCATGGCGTAGGCGCCCACGACGAGGTACTCAACGCGATTCACGTTCAATGACCCGCAGAACTCGCTGAAGTCGGACGCCAGTTCCATGACGCTGTCGACGAAGCACCTCAACGGCGGCGACACGTTCGATGGGAGGACGCGTCAACCAGTACTCAAGGTCCAGCTTCCCCACGGCATGCTCTTCGAACGTGATCATGCGTACCACTCGTTCCATGTCAATCCATGCGTGACTTCTTCGACTATTCTAGCCTGTTCCTCCCGGAAGAGCTTGTCCGCGAGTGAACGTCATGTCGCTCGCCCTTCAGAGCGGAGGGCCCATGGGGTCGCTGGAAGGTCTTGCGCGCGTCTGACCAGCGAGGGGCATGCTGAAGCGTCGTTCCCTCCGCAGGCCGCCGGCGTGCCGCGTTCACGGAGCGTTCACACCGCTGTGGTATACGAACGGAGCACACGGTGGAGCGGTAGGAGCGAGCACGGTGACAGAGCGTATTGAATACGACCTCGTCTGCATTGGCAGCGGGCCCGCAGGGCAGCGCGCGGCGATTCAAGCGGCGAAGCTCGGGAAACGGGTCGCGGTCCTCGAGAAGCGGCGACTTGCCGGCGGCGTCTGCGTCGACACCGGCACCATACCGTCGAAGACCTTTCGGGAAGCGGTGCGCCGGGTTTACTCGCGCCCTGGCCTGGAAGGTGTCGAGAAGTCGTACCGGGAACGTGTGCGCCCCACGATGCAGCAGCTGGTCGGTCATGTCGCGTGGGTCATTCAGCGGGAAGTTGGCATGGTCCACGACGTACTGGCGCGCAATGACATTCGCCTCCTGTACGGACGGGCGTCGTTCGAAGATCCGCATACGCTCGTGGTGGATGCGGGGAATGGCCGTCGGCGACTGACAGCCGCCCACATCCTCATTGCGGTGGGCACGGTGCCGAGCAGGCCGCGCGATATCGAAGCGGATGGGCAGACGATCACCACGTCCGATACTGTGCTGAATCTCCATCAGCTCCCGCGCACGATGGCGGTTGTGGGCGCCGGTGTGATCGGGATCGAATACGCCTCGATGTTCGCCGCGCTCGGTGTCCACGTCACCGTGATCGACCAACGGCCGCGACCGCTCGAGTTCCTCGATCACGAGATCGTCGACGAGCTCATCCACCAGATGCGCAAGAGCGACGTGGTCTTTCGCTGCGGCGACGCCGTGGAGCAGATCGAGGTTGCCGGCGGTGCCGAGCGCCAGGGGCTCGTGAGGTTGGCATCCGGCAAGCACCTCGTGGCCGATGTCGTGCTGTTCTCGACCGGACGGCTCGGGGCCACCACAGACCTGAGACTCGAGGCAGCCGGACTGGAAGCCGACCAGCGCGGACGCCTGCAAGTCGACGAGCGGTATCGTACCTCGGTGCCACATATTTGCGCAGCGGGCGACGTCATCGGATTTCCTGGGAATTCCTCCGGGTCCCGCACATGACCGAGGCTCACCAGAGTGTTGGTGACCGTAGTGCCGATATTGGAGCCCATGATCATAGGGACGGCGAGAACAGTTGCTCTGCCTGTTCGCCGGCGGCAACCTTGAAGCCGGTCCCTATGACGCTGACCGCGCTGATGAGCGTGTACACGAGTCCCGAGACCATCAGCCAGCTCAGCGCATTACCGCTGCCAGCCTCGCTCTCGCTCGCCACGCCTTCGTGAGCGACTGTCGCCCCAGCTCCACTCCGAACCATTCCTTGGCTCCACTCCCCCAACGATGGGAAGGTCGAAGGGTAGCGTCGTGATATGTCGCCCCCGTGACGAACAGATGACTTTCCGGGAAACTCAGTGGCCGTGCGGATTCCTCAGGGCACCGCGATCGAGGCCGTCCCCGTGGTTTTCCAGCCCCTGCTCGGCCCGCGGGCCATTTCGGGTACACTCCCGCGCAGATACCTCAGAACGTGTGAGCTGTTACTGATCCGATTTGTTGAGGAGCACTGCCATGGGACATCACATGCGGATAATGGAATACATCGCTCCTCTCGTGCTCTCGGTGTCGCTCGGTGGCGCCGCGCAAGCGCAGCAGGCACCGATTCCGACCGTGTCCGAGCTTCCCGCGGTGCACGCACGTGATGCAGAAGCCCCTGCACGCGAGCAGCAGGAGCCCACCGAGCCGCCGGTCGATGCGACGGAGACCTCGGCCGGTAGTTGGCTCGACCGACCGGTCCGGAACTGGAACAGGCCAGGCGCCGCCCTTCCGAAGCCGACCAAGGGCGAGTACGAGCCCACAATCGACGAGCAATGCAAGGACTCACTGAGGAAGGGCGACGGGCCGGAAGATACGCAGGTCACACAGGCCGGATGGTCGCTGTTCGGATCGCGGCAGACGTACAACGACGTGACGCTCGTCTCCGGCATGTCGGGTGCCGACGGCATGTGTCGTCCTTTCGGCTACCAGGTCTTCATCTTCGTCGGCGGCCAGTTCGCCGGCACGATCGCCCCAGAGCCGATGGCGTCCCGCATGGACGGTGACGCCGGACCTGTCTCGCTCTTCAGCGACGAGACCCTGAGCGTGGAGTTCAGCCGGTACAAAGACACCGACCCGCTGTGCTGTCCGTCGGGTCGCACATCCGTGTCGTACCGGATCGATCGCGAAGGAGCTCACCCGGTGCTCGCGCCTGAGGAGATCACACCGGTCTCGCAGCCATGAGTCCCTGCAGGCACCGGTCGGCACGGGCACCACGAGCGGACACGACCTGAGTGCTACATTTTGCGACCTGCGTGGATAGATCCATGCGCCCTGCCCGATGAGAATGCCGTCGAACCCGGGGATTGGGGCGCACTTCGAATATGATGCTTGCGACCGACCGAGCCAGCCCGCTTCGCAATTCCGGAGACGTCCCCGACCCGAACTCATGCTGATTCCGACCACGGCGTTGTTCCTGGGTATTCTGCACGCATTCGGACCCGACCATCTGGCGGCGGTGAGCACGTTCCTGAGCCACCGTCGCGGACCGAGCGGCGCCCTCGGCGTGAGCCTCGAATGGGGAATCGCCCATATGATGGGCGTGCTGGTTCCCGGAGTGATCTTCGCCGCGTTCCTGGGATCCGTCCCTGATCGGTTCAGCGCCTATGCGGAGCTCATCGTCGGTGTCGTTCTCGTGTACGTCGGCCTCCTGGCCTTGCGAAGGAACTACTTCTCGCGGAACGCGCACCGTCACGGCAGTGCCACGGGGACCGTGGTCCATGCGCACCTCCATACCTCAGACCACCGAAGGAACCGCTACGGGAGACGCGTTGTCGGTCTCACCGGCGTGGTTCACGGACTGGCGGGCGCCGTTCCCGCGCTGGCACTGGTGCCCGTCTCGGGTGCCGGGTCAGCGCTCGAACTGTCCGCCTCCTTGTTCATGTTCGGGCTCGGCGTCATTCTCGCCATGGCAGCCTACTGCATGGTGCTGGGCGGAATGCTGCAGCGGGTTCGCGAGGCGCACCTACTGCGCCTCGTCCAGCCGGCTCTGGGCGGCTTCTCATGCCTGCTAGGCCTGGTCTGGATGCTGCGTACCGGGTTGATTGTCTGAGCGCGGATCTCGACCGCCCCTATGCTGGAGACGAGACGATGTCCATCGCCTACCTCGATTGTGCGAGCGGCGTGAGCGGTGATATGACCCTTGCCGCGCTGGTTGACGCCGGCGCGGATCTGGCAGCGGTTCAAGCCGGTATCGACTCGCTCGGACTGCCAAGCTGCCGGCTCGTGGCGTCGGCGGTCACGAAACGAGGCTTCCGCGCAACGCAGATCACCGTCGAGCACGCTCCGGAGCACGTGCATCGCCACCTGCATCACATCACGGAGATGATCGAGCGCGGTGCCCTGACACCCCGTGCGTCTCAGCTGGCGACCGCGGTCTTCACGCGACTTGCCGAGGCGGAGGCCAAGGTCCACGGCACGACGATCAAGGAGGTCCACTTCCACGAGGTCGGCGCGGTCGACTCGATCGCCGATATCGTCGGGTCCGCGATTGCGTACGACCTCCTCGGCATCGAGCGCCTCGTCGCGGCGCCGGTGCCCACTGGCACGGGGTTTGTGACGATCGCCCACGGCAGATGCTCCATTCCCGCGCCCGCGACGGGCGAGCTCCTGCGCGGGGTCCCGCTCTCGAGCTTCAGCGTCGAAGGCGAGCTGACAACACCCACCGGTGCGGCGCTCGTCACCACGCTCGCAGAGCGGTTCGGTCCGCTGCCGGCGATGACGATTCGGTCGATCGGCTACGGCCCGGGACAGAGCGACTTCGATCACCCGAACATCCTGCGACTGTTCGTGGGCGAAGAGGTCGCGGGCGTCTCTCCGATCGAGCACGATACGATCGTGCTGCTGGAGACCAATCTCGACGACGTGGACGGCGAATCGATCGGCTACTGCGTCGAGCGGCTGTGGGAAGCAGGCGCGCTCGATGTTTGCGCCTCGCCGATTCAGATGAAGAAAGGGCGTCCGGGCGTGTTGTTGGCCGTGCAGGCGAAGCCCGCCGATGCGGATCGTCTGGAAGCGATAATCTTCCGCGACACGATGACGCTCGGTGTGCGGCGGCAAGCGCTGACCCGCCACGTACTGCGGCGGCAGCCGAGCGAGGTCAGTACGGAATGGGGGGCCATTCGCGGTGTGGTCGCGCGGCTCCCGGATGGCTCGGTGCGGTTCGCTCCGGAGTACGAGTCTTGCCGGCAGATTGCGGCCGAACAGCACCTCTCGCTCGCCCGCGTGCGCACGGCCGCCGTTGCGGCGTTCGACGCCGCCGCGGCGGACGTGCCATCGGCTTGATCTCGAGCGCGACATTGCTGCTTCCACGGACGTAGCGAGGGGCCTGGAAGAGGTGCGAAGAATTCCTCGTAGCGCAGGCCCTTCAGGCCTGCAAGCGCCGGAATGGGCAGGCCTAAAGGCCTGCGCTACGGCGATTATTTCTCACACTCTGAAGGCCCCTCGCTATGCGCAAGGAAATGTAGAAACGTCGGCGCGCAAGGAGGTGCAACGATCGATTCCAAACGCCTCGTCGAGCTGCTCCGGGCGGTGCAGAGCGGCCAGTGCTCCGTTGAGCAGGCGCTCGATCGGCTGCGCCTGTTGCCGTTCGAAGACCTCGATTTCGCCACGCTGGACCACCACCGCTCCGTGCGGCAGGGCTTTCCAGAGGTCGTGTTGGGACAGGGCAAGACGACGGACCAGATTGCGCAGATCGCCAGCCGGTTGAGCGAGCAATCGGAGACCGTCCTCATCACGCGGGTGGGGCCCGAGGCGTTCCCGTCGGTTCAGGAGGCCACACCGGCCGCTGTCTACCATCCACTCGCCCGGGCAATCACGATCGACCGACGCGCCGCGCCGGCCGGCCGCACGGGGATTGTCGTGGTGAGCGCGGGAACCGCCGATCTACCCGTGGCTGATGAAGCGGCGATTACCGCTGGCCTCATGGGCAACAACGTGCTCCGGATTACGGATGTGGGCGTCGCCGGCCTGCATCGTCTCTTCGAGCATCTGCCGCGGCTCCTCGGTGCGCGTGTCCTCGTGGTCGTTGCCGGCATGGACGGCGCGCTGCCGAGCGTGATTGGCGGTCTGGTGGCCGTGCCGGTGATTGCCGTTCCCACGAGCGTCGGCTACGGCGCGAGCTTTGGCGGCTTGGCGGCCCTGCTGACGATGCTCAATAGCTGCGCCACCGGAGTCGCCGTGGTCAACATCGACAATGGCTTCGGCGCCGGCTGCTTGGCCGGGATGATGAATCGTGGAGACCGAGATGGATCCTGAGCTGCCTCTCGCCACCGAAGGAAAGCTCGAACGTCTCACTGAGATCCTCAGGGAGCTGGGCTCCGTCGTCGTGGCTTTTTCCGGTGGCGCTGACAGCGTCCTCCTCATGGACCTCGCGCGTGCGGTGCTGGGCGCGAGAGCCCTGGCGGTGATCGGCGCCTCGCCCGCCTACCCGCCATCGGAGATCGCGGACGCCTGCGAGATCGCCGAGCGGCTCGGTGTGTCGCTCAAAATCGTCAACACGGAGCAGATGGCCGATCCGAGCTTTGTCCGAAACGACGCCCGCCGCTGCTATCATTGCCGCATCGAGCTG